>JBGPHB010000085.1:0-9429 GCA_041484155.1 Bryobacteraceae bacterium | reverse complement strand
GTCGAGGTCGAGCGTCTCGGAGGTCGCCGCCGAGACCTCGAGCAGGAAATCGAGCAGTTCGGAGCGCTCGCGAAAACGGACAGCGGATTTGCGCGGGGTTGCCATCGGATCACGTAACGAGCTACTTGGTCGCTTCAACGATCTTGACGCTGGCGCTCGCGCCGATGCGCGTCGCGCCCGCCGCCGCCATGTTCTTCAGGTCCTCCAGCGTCCGGATTCCTCCCGACGCCTTTACACCCATCTCCGCGCCCACCACGCGCCGCATCAGCGCCACGTCGTGCACGGTTGCTCCATGCGGCCCGAACCCGGTCGAGGTCTTGACGAACTCCGCCCCGGCAAGCTTCGCAATTGTGGATGCGACGGCCTTCTGGTCGTCATCGAGCAGGGCAGTCTCAAGGATCACCTTCACGATCGCGCCTCCCCGATGCGCCGCATCGACCACGGCCTGAATGTCCTGCCGCACGGCATCCTGGTTTCCGCCCCGCAGCTCGCCGATGTTCAGAACCATATCGATTTCCTGTGCTCCTGCACGGATCGCCGCCTCGGTCTCGGCGACCTTGATCGCGGTAGCGTTCGCTCCCAGCGGGAATCCGACTACGCAACACACCTTCACTGGCGACCCCGCCAGTTCCGACGCCACCAGCGGCACCCAATACGGATTCACGCACACGCTGGCGAATTTGTACTTTCGCGCTTCCTGGCACACCTTACGGATGTCGGCGGCAGTCGCCTCCGGACGCAGAAGCGTGTGGTCGATGGACCGGGCAATGTCAAAATCTGGGGGCACTTCTGTCAGTCTAGCAGCGTAACGCAGGCCCCGGCCTGCATTTTCCGTCCCCGCCCCACCACACTGGTTATGATGAATAAATGGAAATCGCCGCCGTCTCGCCCTCGGTTGTCGACCTTGAGAAACAGTATCTGCTGCAGAATTACGCCCGCTACCCGCTGGTGCTCCATCGCGGCCGGGGCTGCTACGTCTATGACACCTCTGGAAAACGCTATCTGGACCTGATCGCCGGCATCGGAGTGAACGCGCTCGGCCACGGGCATCCGCGTCTGACGAAGGTGATTCGGGAGCAGGCTGGCCTGCTGCTGCACTGTTCGAATCTGTACTATCACGAATACCAGGGCCCTCTCGCGCAGCGCGTAGCGCGCGCCAGTGGCCTCGATCGCGTGTTTTTCTGCAACTCCGGCACCGAAGCGATGGAAGGCGCGCTCAAAATGGCGCGCGCGCATGGCCGCAAGGTCGCCCCAGAGAAACACCATCTCATTTCGCTCGACAATTCGTTTCATGGCCGCACGCTGGGCGCCCTGTCGGTAACAGGCCAGGAGCAGTATCGCCGCGACTTCGAGCCGCTGCTGCCGGGAGTTCACTTTGTTCCGCGCAACGATGTCACGGCGTTGGAACAAGTGGTGAATGACCACACCGCCGGCATCGTGTTCGAATTGGTGCAAGGCGAAGGCGGGATTTATCCTCTGTCGGCCGACTACATCCGCAAAGCCCGCGAATTGGCCGACCGCCACAATGCCCTGCTGATTTTCGACGAAACGCAGTGTGGCGTGGGCCGGCCCGGAACGTATTTCTCCTACCAGTTGCTCGACCCGCCGGTGCTGCCCGACGTGATGATCGCGGCCAAGCCGCTGGCCTGCGGCATTCCCTTGGGTGTGATCGCCGCCAATGAGCGTGCCGCGGCCGCGATCGGCTCCGGGATGCATGGCTCCACGTTCGGAGGAGGACCGCTGGCCTGCCGGATCGCTTTGGAGTTCTTCGATATTCTCGACACGCTGCTTCCCAATATCGTCCACATCGGCGGCTACTTTCGGATGCGGCTCACCGACCTCGCCAAGCGTTATTCCTTTATCAAGGAGATCCGCGGCTACGGCCTGATGATCGGCGTGGAGCTGGATATTCCGGGCAAACAAGTCGTGATCGACGCGATGGAGGAAGGTTTACTCATCAACTGCACCCACAACGTAGTGCTCCGGGCGCTGCCGCCGTATATCCTCGCGGAGCAGGACGTGGACCGGGCGATCACGGTGTTGAACAAAGTGCTGAAGAAGGCAAAACCAGCGTGATCGACCCCGCGCCGAGCGATAATAAGGCATGCCGCAGGTGCTCACGTTTCCAGAACCCCTCTCCAGCCTTGCGGTGCGCCGCCACGGGCGCGAGAAATTCTCCGACGAAGAATACTGGGCGTTCTGCGAGGCCAACCGGGACTTGCACATCGAGCGCACGGCGGAAGGAGAAATTGTGGTCGCGCCACCAACAGGCGGTGAATCGGATTATCGCAACGGCGAGGTCTTTGCCGAACTGAAGATCTGGTCAAGGACGGACGGAAGCGGTAAGGCGTTCGGACCAAGCGTCCAGTTTTTCCTTTCCGACGGCTCTGGGCTTTCTCCGGATGCGTCCTGGGTTTCGAACCAGTCGCTCGACCGCCTTACGAAACAGCAGCGCAAGAAATTCCTGCGGCTAACGCCCGAGTTCGTGGTGGAAGTCCTCTCGCCCACCGACAACCTGAAACAGGCCAAGGCGAAGATGGAGCTGTGGATCGCCAACGGCGTCGAACTGGCGTGGCTGATCGATGGCGACGCGGAGACGGTCTACATATACCGCCGGGGACGTGCGCCAAAGACTCGCCGTCACATCCAGGAAATTGCGGGCGAGGGTCCGATTGCGGGGTTTGTCCTGAAACTGGCTCCGATTTGGCGGGGTTTGTAGGTGGATCGTCTCCTCCGGCAGAAAGCCGCCAAACTCAAGGAACGCCGCTGGACTCCCGACCCTGCCTTCGATGAGATTCTGCGGTCGCAGCGCCAGATTGATTCGGATAAGTGGAAGTAAGGGTCGCCATAGACTCGCCAAACCCATGGCCGGACTATTGTTGCCGAACCGCGAAACCGCGGAACAAACTGAGGCGCGCAGGGACACCGGTTCCAGACAACGACCTGTGGATCGCCGCGCTCGCGCTGCATCACTCGGGACGCGCATTTCGAAAAGGTCCCGCAGTTAGCAAACCGCTCCGTAAGAAAGGTGTGAAGAATTGGTTCTCTCAACTCGCTCCATTACTGTCGCGGGTCGGTAAGTGGCTGATTACCCAGAGCGCCGACACCGAACGAATTGTTCACGGCTTCCTACGGAGCGGTGCCGGATTGAATCATCCCCTCACGTACTTGTTGAAGAAGTCGAGTGTGCGCTGCCAGGCAAGCTTCGCATTGGCCTCGTCGTAACGGGGCGTCGTGTCATTGTGGAACCCGTGATTCGCGCCCTCATAAACGTATGCCGTATAGGTGGCGTGGTTGGCTTTCAGCGCTTCTTCGAAAGCGGTCCATCCCCCGTTGATGCGCGTGTCCAAGCCCGCGTACTGAAGCAGCAGAGGCGCCTTGATCTTGGCAGTATCCGCAGCCGAGGGCTGCGCGCCGTAAAACGGCACCGCCGCGGCCAGATCCGAACCCATGCGCACGGCCAGCGTGTTGGCGATCCCGCCGCCGAAGCAGAAACCCACCACGCCGATCTTGCCTGTGCAGTCGGAACGCCCCTTCAGCCAGGTTGCCGCCGCGATGAAGTCCTCGGTCATCTTCGGCTTGTCGACCGGACCAAACAACTGCGCGCCCTTCTCGTCGTCGCCCGGGTAACCGCCGACGCTGGTGAGTCCGTCCGGAGCGAAGGCCACGAAATTCGCGGTGCCAAGACGTCGCGCCACATCCTCGATATAAGGATTCAGGCCGCGGTTCTCGTGAACGACCAGGATTCCCGGCAGCTTTCCACTGGCGTTCGCGGGACGAGCCAGATACCCCTTGATGTTTCCGTTTCCCTTTGGCGAGGGCACGGTCGCATACTCAGTCTTGAGCCGCTTGTCGTCCTTGGGAACTTGTTCCGCCCAGGCGTAGTTCGGGCGGAGGCTCTCCCAGATTGCCGCGGCCGTCAGGCCACCGACGGCGTACTTCTTCGCGCCATCCAGGAAGGCACGGCGGTCGATATCGCCGTGGACATAACGGTCAAACAGGTTCAGCAACTCTTGCGGGTAATCAGTCGCTTTCTTGCGTTCCATGTGAGATGAATCCTCCTCTCCAGGGCAAAGCATATCACATCATTTCAATACCGGGCGTCCGCCGTCATGCCGGCGCCTCGATCGCTTCTCTCAACTGCCCTTCACCTACCTGCTGGCGCCACATCGCGTAGTACAGGCCTTTGTTCGCGACCAATTCCGTGTGGGTTCCGTATTCCAGAATCCGGCCTCGTTCGAGGACGTAAATCCGGCTGGCATGCAACACCGTCGAGAGCCGGTGAGCGATCAGGATGGTGATCGCGTCCCGGCTGTTGGCCACGTCGCGGATCGTCTGGCTGATTTCCTCCTCGGTCAGCGAATCGAGTGACGACGTCGCCTCGTCGAACACCAACAATTGCGGCCGGCGAAGCAATGCCCGGGCGATCGAGAGGCGCTGCCTTTCCCCACCCGACACCTTGACGCCAGCCTCTCCGATGACCGTATCGAGCCCGCGGTCTGCGCGCGCCAGCAAACCGTCCACGGAGGCCCGCCGCAGCACGTCCAGGCAATCCTCATCCGAAGCGCCAGCGCGCACGAACTGCAAATTCTCACGGATCGATCCCGAAAACAGTTGCGCATCTTGCGTCACGAATCCGATGCGTTCCCGCAGGCCCTCCATGTCGACGGTGCTTTCGTCGGTCCCGTTGTAGTAAACGTGCCCCGATTTCGGCCGGTAAAGGCCCACCAGAAGCTTGACGAGCGTCGTTTTTCCAGAACCCGACGGCCCCACGAATGCAATCGTCTCCCCGCGGGCTACACGAAAGGAAATCCCTCTCAGCGCCGGAGACGAGGCGGATGGGTGCTGGAAAATGACTTGGTCGAATTCCAGCGTGTCCAGGCGATCGACTCGCACCGGCGACTCCGGCCGCGGTTCGGGCGGAAGGTTGAGGATGGTCTGAAAATTCTGAAGCGAGACCTCCGTCTCGCGGTAAACGTTGATCACATTTCCCAACTCCTGCAGCGGCCCGAAAATGAAGAATGAGTAAATGAATAACGAGAAGAATTGGCCGACCGAGATGCGTTGCGTGAAGATCAGATACAGCATCAGGAACAGGATGGAGGTTCGCAAGAAGTTGACACAGGTTCCCTGCACGAAGCTCAGGCTCCGCAAGTAGCGGACCTTTTTCAGTTCCAGCTTGAGGATTTTCGCGGTGGTCGAGTTCAGTCTCGCAATCTCCTGCTGGGCCAGCCCCAGGCTCTTCACCAGCTCTATGTTGCGCAAGGACTCGGTCGTCGCCCCAGCCAGCGAAGTGGTTTCCTTGACAATGACCTTTTGCACCTCTTTGATCTTGCGACTCAGGATCGAGCTGAGCCCGCCCAGCAGCGGCACTGTAAGAAAGAACGCCGGCGCCACCGACCAATGCACCTGGATCGCGTAGACCATCACGAACACGACTCCGATCAGAGTCGTGAAGAGAATATTCACGGCGGCCGCGATGAACTTCTCGACATCCGTCCGGACCTTTTGCAGCTTCCCGAGCGTCTCTCCGCTTCGCTGGTCTTCAAAGAGCGTGTACGGCAGCTCCAGCGAATGCCGGATGCCATCGGCATACATGCGCGCCCCCACCTGCTGCGTGATGAGGTTCACGAAATAGTCCTGAAAATTCTTGGCGACCCGCGAAACGAAGGCAACTCCCACCGCCGCCGCAAGAAGCACACTCACTCCGCGCAGAAACTGCAGGCTCGAATACTCGCGATATCGGGTCGCGTACGAATCGATGATGTGCCGGAAGATCAGCGGATCCAGGAGTGAGAAAACCTGGTTGACAACCGCCAATCCAAGGGCGGCCGCCACCAGCCGCCAATACTGCTTCAGATAACGGTATAGGATTGCCATGTTTCTTGCTTCCACTACTACAGCAGGTTCTTACGCCCCGCTTTTTCCAGCCTCTTCACCAGCTCGCCCACTTCCTGCGCGCGGCCGCGGTCGGCGACCAGCAGCGCATCCGGGGTATCGACGATGATCAGGTCCTTCACGCCCAGCAGCGCGACCAGCTTCTTCTCCGCGTCCACGTAATTTCCGGAGCTCGATTCCACGAGCGCGTCGGCGTTGCAGGCGTTACCGTGCGCGTCGCGTTTTTGAAGCTCGTAGACGGCGTTCCAACTCCCCACATCGTTCCAGCCGATATCGGCTGCCGCGAGGCCAACCACGTTCGATGCACGCTCCAGCACGGCATAGTCGATCGAGATGTTCTCGCACAGCGGGAACGTCTCCCGGAGCCGCGCGGCAAACCGCCGGTTTCCGAACGCCGGAAGGCTGGCCAGAAGAGTCGCGGTCTTGGGAAGGAAGCTGCGCAACGCTTCCAACAGAACCGACGTCCGCCAGAAGAACATTCCAGCATTCCAATAGAAGTTTCCGGCGGCCAGGAAGCGCGCCGCGGTCGCCGCATCGGGCTTTTCGCGAAAACTCAAAACGTCTGCCGGTTCTGCCTTCACGCCCTCGGGAAACTCGATGTAGCCGTACCCGGTCTCGGGCCACCGCGGCTGAATCCCCAGTACGACGATCTTCCCCGCACTCGCCGCACGGAACGCGGGCTTGAGCAGGCGCAGATACTGGCGCGGCCGTTCGATAAGCTGGTCGGCGGGAAACACGCCCATCACGGCGTCCTGGTCGATCGATTGCAGGATATGGGCCGCGAGACCAATCGCTGGAGCAGTATTGCGCTGCGCGGGCTCGGCGAGGATCTGGCGCTTCGGCACTTCCGGAAGCTGGCGGACGATCTCCGCGCGGAGATGATCGTTGGTAAGGATCCAGAGCCGCTCCGGCAGCAGCACCGGCCGCAGGCGGTCCACGGTCTGCTGGATCAGCGACCGCTCCCCGAAGAATCGCAGCACTTGCTTGGCGTGGCTGCGCCGGCTGCGCGGCCAGAAGCGAGTTCCACGGCCCCCCGCAAGGATCAGCCCGTAGAGATGAGACATCCTACTGGATGGGATAGCCGCGCACTAACATCAGCGTTCGATCCCAACGCGTCTTGGAGAAGAAATTCTTCGCCAGGTCGATGAAGTGGTTAGCGTTATAATCCACCCAATCCTCGGTGGGCGCGTCGTAGGACCAGAAGATCACCAGCGGCTTGCCGATGATGTTTTCGCGCGGCACAAAGCCCCAATAACGGCTGTCCAGCGAATTGTCGCGATTGTCGCCCATAGCGAAATAGCTGTCCGGCGGCACCACTATTTCGCCGTTCACGACGTTTTGTTCCAGCATCGTGCGCGCCCGGTCATACACAGGGCCGTAAGGCGCTGATGGAAAATTGTCCCGGTACGGCTCGATCGCTGGAGAGACGTGCTGGGTGTAGGGCTCCTGAAGCGGCTTGCCGTTCAGGTATACGACTTTGTCGACGACGCGAATGTGATCGCCTGGCACACCGATCAACCGCTTCACGTAATTCTCCTGGATGTTCATGGGATAGCGGAATACGATCACGTCGCCGCGCTTCGGCTCGGTGTAGGGCAGCAAGTGCCGGCTGATCAGCCCTGCCGGCGCATAGGAGAGCTTGTCTACAAGCAGGTGATCGCCCACCCGCACAGTGGTGTCCATGGAGGGCGTCGGTACAATGAACGCCTGGACCAGCGTGGTAGTGCCAAACAGCAGAATGAGAATGTTAATGGCCCACTCGCTAATGAAGTCCCGCGTGGAATCGACAAGTTTTTTCATGGGGTTTATTTAACCGGATAACCGTGGATCAGTCTGAAGGAGCGACGCCAGCGCGTCTTCGAAAAGAAGTTTTGGGCCAGATCGAGCACATGGTCGATGCTGATCGCGGAGTTGTTCAGCCGGTCCGTCGACGTTTCGTAGGACCAGTAGATGATGAGCGGTTTGCCGATGATGTTCTCGCGCGGTACAAAGCCCCAATAGCGGCTGTCGAGCGACTGATCGCGATTGTCTCCCATGGCGAAATAGTAATTCGGCGGCACTATCACTTCGCCGTTCACGACGTGTTTCTGTAGCATGTCGATTGCGCCGGGATAGACGTTGGCGTTCGGCTCGCTTGGAAAATTGTCGCGATACGAATCGATGTATTCAGTCTTATTGTATTTGTAAGGTTCGTTGAGCTTCACGCCGTTCAGATACAACTCTTTGTTGACCATGCGGACGCGGTCGCCCGGCACCCCCATGCAGCGCTTGACGAAGGTTTGCGAGATATCCACCGGATACCGGAACACGATAATATCGCCGCGCTTCACCGGAGTGTACGGCAGCAGGTGTTTGCTGATGGGACCGCTGGGCGAGAAAGCCAGTTTGTCCACCAGCAGATGGTCGCCAACCAACAGGGTTTCTTCCATGGAACCCGTGGGGATGACGAACGCCTGTACCAGTGTCGTGGTCAGGAACAGCAGCAGCAGAACGGTGATGGTCCACTCGGCAATGGCGCCGCGAGGGGGCTCCGCTTGGGTTTCTTCAACAACGGCAGCCTCGGGAATCGCGGGCGGAGGAGCGGCAGCATCCTCCAGGTTTTCTGGGGTCACTGGTTCCATATTAGCTGGTTCGGACGGGTGCGGGAAGTGGTTACTAGTGGGGAGATCGTTCGTAGGTCTCGTCGGGGACCCGGCCGCGGGTGCGGCGGCTTCCGGGCCATTCCAGGCGCATGTCTTTGCAGACTTCGTCGAGCATTTCTACCGTGCAGATCTTGCTCTCCATCGCGAACGCGACCAGCAGCAGGTTATCGCACACCGCGTTGATGATGCGCGGGATTCCTTGGGAGCGCAGATGAATCTCCGCCATTAACTCCTCGGAGAAGATGGCCTGCTCGGGGATGCCGGCGCGCTCCAGGCGCGATTGCATATAGTCCACCGCGTCGCGCAGCGTAAAGGGTTGCAAGTTGCAGCGCAGGACCACACGCTGCTTTAATTGCCGAAGATTCGGCGCGTCCAGCTTCCGATCCAGTTCGGGCTGCCCCGACAGGATGATCTGCAGCAGTTTGCCATTGCGGTTCTCCAGGTTTCCCAGCAGGCGGATTTCTTCGAGCACTTCCCACTCGAGGTTGTGCGCCTCGTCAACAATTAGCACGACCGTCCGTCCCTCCTGCGCCTGCTCCACCAGCAACTGGTTGAGTGCGTAGAGAACTTCGGTCTTCGATGTCCGGCTACACTGCAAGTCCAGGTCGTAGGCGATCATGTCGAAGAATTGCTCGACGTTAATGCGGGAATTGAAAAGGAACGCGAACTCGATGTAGTACGACTCCAGGTAGTCGCGCAAACATTCGAGCATGGTCGTCTTGCCGGTGCCGACTTCGCCGGACAGGACGATGAATCCCTTGCGCGCCTGCACGCCGTAGATCAGGTTGGCTAGCGCTTCTTCGTGTTGTTCGCTGCGGTAGAAAAACCCTGGATCAGGGCTGAGACTGAACGGGCTCTCCGAGAAGCCAAAGAACGCATTGTACATGTT
>JBGPHB010000084.1:0-9459 GCA_041484155.1 Bryobacteraceae bacterium | reverse complement strand
GGAAACATCGTGTGGATCGATCCCGAGCACGACATTGTGCTGGTGTGGCACTGGCACGAGCCGGGCAAGGCAGTGGACGGGATGATCCAGAGAATTGTGGCTTCGGTCACGGGGAGCTGAAGGCGGTCTTGGCTCGCGAAATCGAAAAGATCTTTCACTTCGATTCGCCGCGGGAGAGGTACATCTGCGACGCGGCCATCGTATGGTGTTTCGACAACCGGTTCGAACTCGGGTTCCGGAAGTTTCTGAAGCGGATCGGCGTGGTGTACTGGGACGCCATCAAAGTTGCGGGCGGCGCAAAGTTCCTGGCTTCTCCGGAGCGGGAATCGGACCGTGAGTTTGTACTCGAGCAAATCCGCCTGTCGATGAGGCTCCACAAGACCAAGCGCGTGATCATCATGCTGCACTCGGACTGCGGGGCCTATGGCGGGCTTAAGGACGCCTTCGGCGGGGACGAAAGTGCCGAAGCCGAGCACCACGTGGCCGAGTTGGGCCGCGCGGTGGAGAATCTAACCAAATCCATCCCTGGAATCGCGGTGGACGCGTACTTCGTCAACTTCGAGGGCGTGTGGCGGACGAGCACATCGCATTCCCACAGCCACGAGAAAGAGCGGTTTGAACGAATTTCTTCAGGCGCTATTGGCACCCGTTGAGGCCCTTGGTGAGGCAAATCGACCCGGTGATATCGGGAGGGATGGTCAGCCTCTTCTCCTTCATCAATCTCCGTATCAGAGCCTCGGTCTCGGGGTGAGCCAGCGCGGATTGAACGCCCACTCGAGCCAAACCTTGCGCGTAATGGAGCGGAATCCAGGTCCATCCTTTCATGGCGCCGTTCACGGTGTCGCGGCTCCCATAATCGTGGGCTTCCAAATTAGCGCCGTTATCCACCAGGAATTGCACGGCTGCGCTTCTACCCTTGTGAGCCGCGCCGTGCAGGGCGGTACGCCCCTCGTCGTCGAACGCGTTCACGTCGATCCCCAGATCCAAACACAGCTTCATCGCTTCCAGGTTTGACTCCGGCGACCATTCGTAAGTGACGCCTTCCACCCAGCCGATTCCCGCCGCGACGGCCAGCGCGGTCACATGGTATGAAGTCTTGATCTTCGGATCGGCGCCGTGGGCCAGGAAAAGCTTCATCAGTGTCACGTCGCCGGACTGCGCCGCCCGCAGGAACGGCGTCGCGCCATCTTCGTACAGCCATTGCATCGTGAAGTTATTCCGCGTCTCGGTGCTATCGCCAACGCATTTTTCGGGCGTTGATTGCGTCCCGCAGATGCGGGCGTTCACATCCGCGCCCTTATCCAGAAGCAGCTTGATCATGTCCAGATGGTCCAGGTCGGGCCTATGTACGGGGTAATCTCCTGCCTCGATGTTGCGATTATCCGTCGCCAGGTAGAGAGGCCTCCAGCCGCCCTTGTTGGCGAGGTTTGGATTCGCCCCGCGGTCCAGAAGATACGTCGCGAGTTGGTAGTGCGAATTCTGGATTGCCGTTAACAGCGGGGTCCAGCCGTAATTCGTGACCTGGTTCACCCTGGCGCCGGCCTCGATCAAATCCTTCGCGCACTCCAGACAACCTTCGCGGGCGGCGAATACCAAGGGCGTCAAGCCGCCACCGTCGGTATCATTTGCCCGGCCAAAAGCGGATTCCGCGGCGGCCGCGTCAGCGGCGGCCACAACATCCGGATCGGCATCCGGATTTGCGGGAGCGGGACGTGCCGCACCGCCACGCCCGCCGCGTCCCTTCGGAGCAGTCGCCCGGGCTTGTTCGCCGCCCGGGGCTAACACATCGCCGGTCGGCACTCCAGCGGCCTGCGCCGCTCGTATCCGGGCCTGGACGGGCGGAGCAAGGTACGCCCGATTCCCTTTCGTGTCGGCATTGGTAGCTGCGCCGACGTCCGCTCCATGCCGGACTAATTCCAAGACGGCCTCAGGATGCTTCTGCTCGACAGCCCACATCAGAGCGGTGGTTCCTCGCAGAGTTTCCTTGGCGTTCACATCCGCGTTGTGATCGAGTAAGGCCCGGATCGCCTCGACGTTCCCGTTTCGCGACGCAAACATTAGGGGCGTCTCACCGTGAGGCTGGCGCTCGTTCGCGTCGGCTCCGGCTCTCAGAAGCTTCTCGATCATCGGCGCGCTGCCATTGATGGCCGCCAAATACAGGGGAGTGGCGCCGTCGCGGTTCGCGACCTTCACATTCGCTCGGGCGGCAATCAGCACATCCGCCAGATCCAGACTGTTGCGATATGCCGCCCAGTGGACTGCGGTTGCTCCGTCGGCTTGTGGGGAGTTTACGTCGGCCTTTTGCTGCAGCAGGGCGCGAACGGTGTTCGTATCGCCCTTCATGGCCGCGTCGGCGACCGGGCTGCGCTCGGCCGCGGAGGCGGCGAAATACACAAGCAACCCAGCGGCACAAGCTGTGATCGCATATCCAACGCGCATGGTTATAGGCTCAACGGCCTCCCATGATTGTACCCGGTCCTTGCGAGAGCGCGATTTGCTTGTAGAGAGTCCGGCCTGCTATTTCCCGGACGAGTTTGTGGCAACGGTCTTGTTCCACTGGTCGGCGTTGCGTGCCGTCTTCCAGTAGTCGTCACCCCACCAATTCGCGGCCGATTTTCCGCCGAGGTGATCGTGAATCGTCGCAAGCACGACGGGAGCCGCGGAATGAGAGAGCTCGACGGTCATGGTTTTGTCTTCGCCGTTGTCGCCCTTGAATTCCACGGTCAGATTCTGCGTCTTAATGCCGGTGAAACGCTTTTGCAGGGTCCACACCTTGTAGATCGGATCTTCGTGCTTGCGCGGGCGCGTTTTGACGGCCCCGAGTTCGGCCTTGGTGATGCTTTCATACGGCACCGGAACGGTTGCCTGGCCGGCGCGGAAATAGATCGACTTGTCATCGGAGAACGTCAGCGTGCCTCCGCTATTGGGTGCAACACCCGTCAAGTTCCCACCCACGTAAGTCGTCGCCTGCGGTTGCGAAGCGGCCAACGCCGCGCCGCAGGCGAGTATTCCCAAGCCCAAAAGTGAAGTAAAACGCGTCATGATGATAATCCTCTCCTTGCGGAAGTATCGGCCGACCGGGGGGAAAGCTTTAGCCCGTCGCGTGGCTAAGTACTGGGGAGTGGGAAGTGGGGAGTGGGGAGTGGGAAGTGGGGAGTGGGTAGTCGGCGACTCTGCGCTGATCGCCGCTTCTCGCCACCCGCTACCACTACCCACTACCCACTTCCTACTTCCCGCTGGAACGCCCATGCTACGATCAACTCATGGAGCTGGCGGTCCGCGACACCGCGCCGTGTTCGCGGCGCTGGTTTCTGATTGCCTTGCCCGGGGCGTGCTTCGCGCAGGTGAGCGCCAAGGGCCGGGTGGTACCTTCAGCCGTCACCCGTTACGCCGATCCATCCACCGAGTTCACCGTCCTTCGGCTCACCGATCCCGCCCACACCAGCCGTTTGCCGGCCCCCTACGGACGCGCCGTCTCGCGGCACAGCAATTCCCTGCTCTACGCCTCGGATCTCTCGGGGAGATTCGAAGCCTATCAAATGGATTTGAAGAGTGGTCAGGCACGACAGCTCACCGATGCCGAAGATCTGGATCCGGCTTCGCTGACTCTGCTTTCCGACGATCGCGGATTCTGCTACCTCAGCGGAAATCGGGTCATGACCGCCAGTCTGTCGCACCTACGATCGCGCGAAGTCTATCGAATACCGGAAGGTTTTGAGCGGGGCCCCGGATTCAGCGTCGCCGAAGACGGTCTGTACGCGGCGCTGGTGGAAAAGAAAGGGACGCATCACCGGCTGCAATTGGTAAACATGGCCAGCGGCTCGGCGCAAACCCTAGCCGAGTGCGACCAGGAGCTTCGCGACCCGATTCCGAGACCCAAGCGGGCCTCCGTTCTATACCGCTGCGGAGCTGCCGTGTGGCTGGTCAACTACACGGCTCAGCAGAATTATCAACTGCGCCTGGCCGAGGGCGAGACCGGCCCTGCACTATGGAGCCCGGAGGGCCGCTCGGTGCTGTATCTGAATTACCCGGAGGACCGCCACAAGCTGCACAACCTCCGCGAGTTCACGCCGGATTCAAATACCGACAAAATGCTCGCCAATACCACGCAATTCGTCCAGTTCGCATGCAACGCGGATGCGAGTGTGTTCGCCGGCTCCAGCGGAAGCAAGGCCTCGCCGCACGTTCTATTGCTGGTCCGTTCGGTGAAGCGCGAGCTGACCCTGGCCGAACACCGCGCCCGCGACCCTCAAATGGTGGCTCCGATTTTCGCCCCCAACAGCCAGCGCGTCTTCTTCAATAGCGATCAGCACGGCAAGCCGGCCATCTATTCCATGGCGATCGAGAAACTGGTGGAGGAGACGGAAGCCAAGCTAATGCCGCCGCCCTTCACGGACGATTTCCTGAGCAGAGGAGTGAACCCATGCGTTTCATGATCGCCGGCCTGATTCTGGCCCTGACCCTTCCGGCCGCCGAGGCCACGAGCCCCAGGGCCCAGTGCCAGGACCGCTGCGGCGGCCAGTATCGGTTCTGTCTGAACCGGTCGCACACGAAACAAGCGCGGAAATCGTGCAAAGTGGACCGCAAGGGCTGCAAGAGCCAGTGCGGGCACAGGTAGTACCAGCCGTAAAAGCCGGGACGGGTCGCCTTTCGCATGCGTTTTTCGCTTGACGACTCCATACAGGTGTTATAAACTGCTTGCGTTGCTATCTTGGGGACTAGGGTCGATCGGGCGTTTGTCTTAAACAACGGCTTCTTATCTTTTTGCCTGGAGGTTGCCCTATGCGCTCTCTGTTGATTGCAGTCTGTTTGTTTGCCCTGGCGTTCGCCGCGCTGGCTCAGTCCGATCGCGGCACGATTACCGGCACCGTTTCCGACCCCGGGGGGGCCGTGATCGCCGCTGCGGCGATTGAGGCCAAGAATGTCGCCACCGGTGCTCTTTACCCGGTCGCCAGTACGGCTACGGGCAATTACACCATCGCTCAATTGCCAGCCGGGACATACGAGCTGAACGTTACGGTCCCTGGTTTCAAGAAGTTTGTCCGGACGGGTCTGGCAGTGGAGGTGGCTGGAACTCTGCGCATCGACGCGACGCTGGAAGTCGGCTCGGCGACTGAAAGCGTCACGGTTACCGAGGCTGCGCCCCTGCTCAAGACGGAAGGCGGGGCGGTGAGCCACAACATCTCCACCAGCACCTTGGACGACCTGCCGATTCTCACGCTCACAACCTCGGCTGCCGCCTTCGGAACAGTCAACAGCCTGGGCAATATCCGGAACCCACTCTCCGCGGTCCTGCTGCTGCCGGGCGCGCGGATCACCACGGATGCAGTGCTGCGTATTAACGGGATGCCTTCCAACTCGCAGGCCATCAACATTGAAGGCCAGGACGCCACCAACGGCTTCGTAAAACAATCCAACCAGATCAACCAGTCGGGCGTGGACGCGATCCAGGAGGTGGCCATCCAGACCAGTAATTTCGCCGCCGAGTACGGCCAGGCGGGGGGCGGTTACTTCAACTACACCATGAAATCCGGCACCAACGAGTTTCACGGGAGTGCGTACGATTATTTCGTGAACGAGGCGCTCAATGCCGGCCTGCCCTACACGAGCAGGGCCGCCCAGAACCCCGCCAGGGCGAATGAGCACATCCGGAACACGATCCGGCAGAACGATTACGGCTTCACGATAGGCGGGCCGATCTGGATTCCCAAGATCTACAACGGCCACAACAGGACGTTCTTTTTCTTGAACTTTGAGCAGTTCCGTCAAAGTGCCAACACCACCAGTACCATTGGCATCGTGCCCACGGCGGCACAACGTAATGGCGATTTCAGTGCGGCCGTGGATTTGACCCGGTGCGGCGGCCCCGATCCGGCCAACCAGCCGGTTTGCTTCAATCAGATCTTCGATCCGAGCACGGAGAGGGTCATCGGTGGCGCCACCGTGCGGAGTCCCTTTCCCAATAACGTGATTGACCCCAGCCGGATCGATCCCACGACGGCGATCATTCAGAAAATGATTCCGCAGCCAAATACGCCCGGCCTGTTCAACTACACCGCGCCGGCCTATTTGAATTACCGCCACACGACGATTCCTTCCATCAAGATCGATCACAACCTGAGCGAAAGGGTCAAGGTGTCGGGATACTATTCGGCGATCCACACCTTCTCGCCCCAGGCCAACGGCTTCGATCAACCGTACACCGCCTTGCAGCCTCAGGACGATTTGTCTCACACCATTCGCCTGAATCTCGACACCACGGTGACGCCAACTCTGCTGGTGCATCTCGGCGCGGGTCTTCTCTACACAAACCACCCTCAGGAAGCTCCCCATTTCGACCAGAAGACGATTTTCCCCCAAGGGATTCCCTTCAACGTTCCCTATTTCCCCTATATGGCGGGCATGTACAGCACGTTTGGGGGAGGATGGAACGGTGGCGTCGGATTCCCCTTTGGCAATACGGGCGTGGCGTTCTCTCTCACGCCAATCCAGAAGGACGTAAAGCCGACTTTCAACGCCAACGCAACCTGGGTCAAGGGCAACCATACGTACAAACTCGGGGCCACGGCGATGTTTGAGGGCGTACAGAGCGCCAACAGCAGCCGCGCCCAGGGAGAATACAATTGGAACATCGCACAGACTAGTGACCCGTGGCAAAACGGACAGCCTTTTGCGGTGAGCGCCCCTAGCGGATTCGGGTATGCCAGCTTCTTTCTCGGGAATGCCTTTAGCGTGCAGACCGCTCAGGTTGCGCCGGTTCGACTGGGCACCCATTCCTTCTCGCTTTACCTTCAGGACAGTTGGAAGCTCACTCGCAAGCTGACCTTCGAATACGGCCTTCGCTGGGATTACGCGATTCTGTGGAAGGAGCAATACGGCCGCATGCAGAGCGCCGCCTTCGACCAACCCAACGCGGCCATCGGCGGACGAATTGGCACCGTGGAATATGAGGCTACCTGCAAGTGCCACTTTGCCAACGCGTACCCGTTCGCCATCGGACCGCACCTGGGAGTCGCGTACCAGATCAACTCTAAGACGGTGTTCCGCGCGGGCGGCGCCATCTCCTATGCCGCGGTATCGGATAATGCCGGACTCAACAGCAGCGCCGGGGACTTCTACACGGTTGCCTCGCCTGCATATGGAACCGCCGCAGGGTTCCTGCGGGATGGGAACCCTTACGGGGCTGGTAACAGGTTCGGGAACCCGGTCGTCCACTGGCCGGATTTTACTCCCCAGTTCCCCTTCCCGGCGTCGCGGAACCCGCTCGTGATACCGCCCTCCTCGCCGTTCGTCTCGATCGCTCCCAACACGGGCCGGCTACCGCGCACCTTCCAGTGGAGCATCGGCTTGCAGCGGGAGATTACGCGCAATCTGGTGGTGGATGCCAGCTATGTGGGCAATCGCGGCGCCTGGTGGGTGTCGCCTCTGCTGTCCAGCCTGAATTACAACGCATTTACGCCCGAGCGCTTGCTGGCCGACAGGCAGTACGGCGCGACTACGGGGATCGACGTCACAAACCGGACGGACACAGCTTTGCTCAACACGCCGATCAGTTCGTCTGCTGTGCTCGCCCGCTACCCCGGGCTGGCCAACCCGAACAATGTCTATCCGGGATTTCCCGGAAACCAACCACTGAAACAGGCGTTGCGTTTGTATCCGCAGTGGAACGGCATCCCGCCTTTCCTGGGCCCGCCCATGGGAAATACGTGGTACGATTCGCTCCAGGTTAAGGCGACCCAGCGGTTTACGCACGGCCTGAGTGGGCAGGTGAACTACACCTGGCAGAAGGAACTCACCAACGGAACCAACTCCAACACGTCCTACGTCACGCCCTCCCCGCCGCTGATCAACGACGTATACAACAAGGGCCTGAATAAGCAGATTTCCGGGTTCAGCCAGCCACAAGTGCTGGTCATTTCGCTCACCTACACCACGCCTAAGTTGCGGTCCGATACGCCCGGACTCAAGGCATTGTCGTGGTTGGCGCGCGAGTGGACCTACAGCACAGGTCTCCGTTATCAGAGCGGCCAGATCCTTCAAAGCGCCTTCTCCGCCAACAACCTGCTGGACAACCTGGCTCGAGGACCGGCCAACAACCCCGCACTGTGGGGCGGTGGTTATACGTTCTTGAACCGGGTGCCGGGCCAACCACTGTTCCTGGTGGACCCCAACAGCAAGTTCGATCCAACCCAGCAACTCGCGCTGAATAAGGACGCGTGGGTGGAAGCGCCCTATGGCAAGTTCGGGTCTTCCGCGCCTTACTTTAACGACTTTCGCTGGCAGCGGCAGCCCTCCGAAAGCATGGCCTTCGGGCGAAGCTTTTCCGTTGGGCACGAGGGGCGTTACAAGCTCACGGTCCGGACGGAATGGCAGAACATCTTTAACCGGTTGTTCCATTCCACGCCCAACAACGGCTCGCCGTTTGGCCGGCCGTTTACCTCGGTCAATACACCTACCGGCCGTACCAACCCTGGCGGCACTTTGTCCGCCGGCTTTGGTTATGTTGAATGGGTGAACGGTGGCGTAAACAACCAGGGTGGAGCTCAGCCGCGAAGCGGCCAAGTGGTCGCGCGGTTCACGTTCTGATTTTGCGTGGGGCAGGATCACCACCTGCCCCACACGCTAATCTAATGAGGGAATGTCCAGGCGCTCGCCCATAGTCCGCCGGGAGTCTCTCGAAGCCAAACCGGTTCAAGTCGAAACACCACCGCGGGAATCTTCGTATCTCATCCCTTGGCTGCTGCTGTTTGCCGGCAGCGGCTGCGCGGCTCTCATCTATGAAATCGTCTGGTTCCAGTTGCTCCAACTGGTGATCGGCTCCTCAGCCATATCGCTGGGGCTGCTTCTCGCTGCGTACATGGGTGGGTTGTGCCTGGGCAGCGCCTTGCTGCCAAGGCTGGTCTCCGCCCGCTACCATCCCATGCGCGTGTACGCGCTCCTGGAATTGGGGATCGGCGCGTTCGGCATCGTCGCCTTGTTCGGGGTTCCGCTGATCGGACGTGTTTACCTTGCCGCTGGAATGCCGGGAGTGGTGTTGCGCGGAGTGGTTGCAGCCGTGTGCCTGCTGCCTCCGACACTGCTGATGGGCGGCTCACTACCTGCCATGGCCCGCTGGGTCGAGACCACGCCCGCGGGAGTTTCACGGCTGGGTCTGCTGTATAGCGCCAACATCGCGGGGGCGGTGATTGGCTGCCTGGCGACGGGCTTCTATCTACTCCGGGTGTACGACATGGGGGTCGCGACTTATCTAGCGGCCGCCATCAACGTAGCCGTGGCGCTGCTGGCATTGGGTCTTGCTCGTGGGGCAGGCGATCGCTTTTTGTCGCCTGCCACGCTACCCGAGCGAAAGGCAGACGACAAAAAACGATCGTCTGCCCCACTGGTTTACCTGATTTACCTGGCGATCGGATTGTCCGGGCTAACCGCGCTGGGCGCCGAAGTGGTGTGGACGCGGCTGCT
>JBGPHB010000083.1:0-9465 GCA_041484155.1 Bryobacteraceae bacterium | reverse complement strand
CAAGTGGACAACGTGAATCAGCAGGTGCTGCGCATACCCATCCCAACTTCGCGCGGCAACTTTTTCGAGACCGGCTTCAGCAAGGGAGTCGCGGGAAAAATGCGCCTGGATGCCACCCTCTATCGCCGCACCTTCGTCAATTATGCCGACGACGACGTTTTCCTGAACACTGGAATCAACTTTCCCATCGCGTTCCACAATTCCGAAATCCGCGGCGTGGACCTGAAGCTGGAATTGCCGCACTGGGGCAACCTGTCGGGCTTCCTTAGCTATTCGAACATGATCGGCCTCGCCCAGTTGCCCGTCGCGGGAGGGCTGTTTCTCGGAGATAACGCCGAGGGTGTGCTGGGCGTGACGAACCGGTTTCCCATCACGCAGGACCAGCGGAATACAGCACGTGTGCGCCTGCGCTATCAAGTCCACCCGCGCCTCTGGGTCGCGGCGACCTCCCAATATGGCAGTGGCCTGCCCGTGGCCATCGAAGGCAGGGCGGATATCGATTCACTGGTCACGCAATACGGACAGCGGGTCATCGATCGCGTAAATTTCAGCTCCGGCCGCGTCCGCCCCAACCTTTCACTCGACGCCAGCCTCGGCGTGGATTTGTGGAAACGAGAGAAGCGGGATCTGCATCTACAAGTAGAGGCGGAGAACCTTAGGAATCGACTGAATGTCATCAATTTCGCCGGCCTGTTTTCCGGAACTGGCATAGCCCCTCCACGTAGCGGCAGTATCCGTCTGCAGTTTGAATTCTAAGACGATTATTCCGCAGTCGAGCTTCTCTTCGCCGTGTAGAAAACTCGGAGTCTCGCCGAACTTCACCAAAGGAGATCAAATGTGTGTGTTCGGGCATTCATAACTATCCTGTTTCTAACATTTATAGCGGTGGCGCAGACCAATGTGCTGACCGCGAACTATGATCAGCACCGAACCAACGCGAACCCAACTGAAACGATCCTGACGCCGGATACGGTGGGAAGCGGCAGCTTCGGCAAACTCGGCGGTTTCCCCGTCGATGGCCAGATCTACGCACAGCCGCTGTACGCCAGCGGCGTACAGATTGCCAGCAGGGGCGCCAAGAGCGTGGTCTACGTAGCGACCATGAACAACAGCGTCTACGCGATCGACGCGGACGCTCCCACAGACACCACCCCCCTGTGGCAGGTCAATCTGGGGAATCCGGTTCCTTCCGCGGCCTTGTTTCAATTTGTGGACATCAACCCTCGGGTGGGAATTCTTTCAACGCCGGTGATCGATCTCGCCCGGCATGCGATCTACGTAGTTTCTGATACGTTTGAAAACGGCGGACCCGTGTTTCGCCTTCATGCGCTATCACTCGCCGACGGGCACGAGATTCTCAACGGCCCGGTGATGATCGCGGCCTCGGTGTCAGCTGTGGATGGGAGCGCTGTAGACTTCGACCCGCTCTGGCACCTGCAGCGGCCAGGGCTGGCGCTCGCCAACGGCGCGATCTACATCGGATTCGGCTCGCATGGCGACACGGGACCCTATCATGGATGGCTCATCGCCTACGACGCGACAAACCTGCAACATCAGGTCGCCGTATTCAACACGACTCCGAATGGAACCGGTGGCGCGATCTGGCAATCGGGCCGCGCCCCCGCGGTGGACGATGCGGGCAATCTCTATGTCGTCTCCGGCAACGGCGACTTTGACGGAAATACGAACTTCAGCGGCGCGGTGATCAAGTTGTCCGGCTCCGATCTGGCTGTGATGGATTGGTACGCGCCGGCTGCGTGGCAATACCTGAATGCGAACGACCTGGATGTGGGCTCGACCGGCGCCATCCTGGCCCCCGGCGGCAAGCTGCTGGTTACTGGAGACAAAGGGGGCCGTCTGATCCATCTCGATACCGGCGCTCTGGGCCACGTCGAGAGCCGCGCGGGAGCGGACGCGTTCAAAGCCAGCCCCAACGTCATCTTCCAACTCAGCCTGTGGGAAAGCGACCAGGGTGTGTTCGTCTACCAGCACGATTGGCACGGTCCGCTCAAAGCCTACCCGGTCAGTGGCTTGGACATTTCTGAGACGCCCGCTTCGCAGAACGCCCGGACGACGAACTCGATTTATCAAGGTATGGTTGTGTCTTCCAATGGAGGGGCCCATGCGATCTTATGGGAAACCACGGGCAATCCCAGGCAAGCGGGGGTTCCCGGCACTCTCCGCGCCTTCGACGCTTCCGATTTAACGCATGAGCTCTGGAACAGTGACATGCAGGCCGCCGACGCACTGGGAGTATTCGCTAAATTTGCCCTTCCCCTGGTGGCCAACGGCCGCGTCTACGTTCCGACGTTTTCCAATCAACTGGTCATATACGGAACCCTTTCGGCTCGCGTCGACGACGGAGAGGACGTGGGACCGCAGATCACTTCGGTACTCAATGGAGCCAGCCTGATTCAGGACTCCGTGTCTCCAGGCGAAGTCCTGGCGATCCTCGGCACGAATCTGGGACCCGACGGTCTCGAGGGTCTTCACTTAGACGACTCCGGTCAAGTGACCAGCGAACTCTCCGGCACGCGGGTCTATTTCGACGGGATCGCGGCGCCGCTGCTCTATACCTCGTCCAGCCATGTGGGGACCGTGGTTCCGTTCGGCGTGGCTGGGCCCTCGACACGGGTGGTGGTGCAGCACAACAATCACCAATCGGCCCAAGCTTCGGTCCGGGTCGCTCCTGCGAATCCGGCGGTCTTCTCCATCTCTGGTCTGGGAAGCGGCCCAGGGGCCATCCTGAACCAGGACGGTACCGTCAATTCGCCGAATAACCCGGCCGCGCCCGGCTCCGTTGTGGCGATTTTCGCGACCGGCCTCGGGCCGACTACTCCGTCGAGTCAGGACGGCGAAGTAGCACAGGGCGTTCTTCCCGCTCCGAGCCTTCCGGTTTCGGTGCGGATCGGCGGCTTGCCCGCCAGCATCCTGTATGCCGGCGCGGCGCCGGGGATCGTGGAAGGGGTGTTTCAACTCAATGTTCGGGTTCCGGAATTCGTGACCACTTGGGACAGCAATCTGGTTACTTTGCAGGTGGGAAACGTCATAAGCCCCAGCGCCATCACGCTGGCGGTACAGTAGCCGCCCACACATCAAATTCTTGGATCGGGTCGCAAACATAGTTCAATGACTGACCGGCAGCAACTTGGACTAGAATAGAACCTCCGGTGTACCACGAGGCTCTCTTACGACTGCTGCAACTGGCCGATTCCGCGCTTCCGGTCGGAGGGGCGGCGCATTCGTTCGGCCTGGAAACGCTGGCGGCGGAAGAGGCGCTGGGGCCCGAAGGCGTCGAGGAGTTCCTGCGGGACTATCTCGAGGAGGCCGGAACCCTCGATGCGATTTTCGTACGGCGGGCGTGGCGCGGCGAAGACTTACGCGAATTGACTGAGGAGTTCACGGCACGCAAGCCAGCACGAGAATCGCGCGAGGCAAGTTTGAAACTCGGGCGGCGATTCACCGAATTGGTAAATGCGCTGACTGGAGCGCCGGTCCTGGAGGCAGGTCTGCCCTACTGCGTGGCCTTCGGAGCCGCAAGCGGGGTGCTCGGCGTGCCGGAAGACGCTGCGGCGCTCGCGTATTTGCAGCAGTCGATCGCAGGACTGGTCTCCGCGTGCCAGCGCCTGATGCCGTTGGGGCAGACCGCGGCCGCCCGCATTTTATGGAATCTGAAGCCGGCCATCGCGCGCGCTTCGACCCTCCAGGAGGTTTCGTGCTTCACTCCGTTGCTGGAGATCGCGTCGATGCGGCACGGCTCGCTCGAAACGCGGCTGTTCATCAGTTGAACGCGCGTCTGGCGCTGCGTTTCGAGTCTGATGGCGGACGAACGCGGCTGCACGTGGACTCACAGGAGCCGCCCTGGAAAGTAGTGCGCGCGTTCCCGCAAGCCAACGGCGGATCGCTGGTCCATCTGCATAATGTTTCGGGCGGCGTACTGTCGGGCGACCGGTTGTCGCTCGATATCAAGCTGGAACCGGGCGCCAAGGCACAAGTAACCTCGACCGGCGCGACACGGCTGTACCGGTCTCGCGCGGGCGCGGCGGATTCCCGGCACTGCACCACGATTTCCGTGGGAGAAGGAGCTTTGCTCGAATACCTGCCCGACGCCCTGATTCCTTTCTCCGGTTCGCGGCACGTCCAGGGTACGTCCATATCCATGGCGGCGGGCGCAACGCTGTTCTGGTGGGAGGTATTGGCGCCGGGCCGGCTGGCTGCCGGAGAGCGATTCGCGTTTGAGCGGCTTCGCGTGGAGAGTTCGGTGCGCGTCGCCGGGCGTCTGGCGTTCCGAGAGGACTTTTCGCTTGCTCCGCGCGGCCGGCCGCTGGCACGGACCGCGCGAATGGGTCAATATACGCACATGGCGAGTTTTTGTGCGATTCAGGAAGGAAGGCCGGCGGCGCTGTGGCGGGAGCTGGAAGACAAATTGAATCAAATGGCGTTGCACGGACATTGGGGAGCCAGCATGCTCGCCTCCAACGGCGTGATGGTTCGAGGGCTAAGCACCACTGGGCGCGGTCTCCCCGCGAGGCTGATCGACGTTTGGCGCGTAGCGCGGCGTTTTTTGACGGGGGAAGAGGCGGTTCTCCCGCGAAAGGTTTACTAGTGATCAATGCATTTAACGCCGCGTGAGCAGGAACGGTTGATGATCTTTGTCGCCGCGGATGTGGCGCGGCGGAGGCGTGCGCGCGGGTTGAAGCTCAACTACCCCGAAGCGATCGCGATCCTTAGCGCCGATATTCTCGAATGGGCGCGCGATGGAAAGACCGTGGCCGAGATCATGACGCTGGGGGCAAAGGTGCTGACGCGCGACGATGTCATGGACGGAATCGCGGAAATGATCCACGAAGTGCAAATGGAGGCGACGTTTCCAGACGGAACGAAGCTGGTCACGGTTCACGATCCGATTCAATGAAACCTGGAGAATACTTCCTCGATACCGATCCCATCGCGGCCAACTCGGGCCGACGGACGGCGCGCGTTGTCGTGAAACATACGGGCGATCGTCCGGTGCAGGTGGGGAGCCATTACCACTTCTTCGAAGTAAACGACGCCCTCCATTTCGATCGCGGTGCGGCGCGGGGGATGCGGCTGAATATTCCCGCCGGCACCTCCGTTCGCTTCGAGCCGGGGGAGGAAAAAGAAGTTGACCTTACTGAATTCGCCGGTCTGCGGGTGGTCCTCGGACACAAAGGCAGGGGTAGTTAGATGAGCCTTTCCATACCAAGACGTACTTACGCGGACCTCTACGGCCCGACCACGGGCGACCGGGTCCGGCTGGCCGATACCGACCTGGTCATCGAAGTCGAGAAAGATTTCGGCGTCTACGGTGACGAGATCACCTTCGGCGGCGGCAAGGTGATTCGCGACGGGATGGGCCAGAGCGCGCGCGCCACCCGCGCCGACGGCGCCCTCGACCTGGTGATCACGAATGCGCTGATCATCGACTACTGGGGCATCGTAAAAGGCGACATCGGCATCCGCGACGGCCGGATCGTGAAAGTGGGCAAGGCGGGAAATCCGGATACCATGGAAGGCGTCGATCCGGATCTGGTCGTGGCGGCATCCACGGAAGTCATCGCCGGGGAGAATTTGATCGTCACCGCCGGCGGTATCGACAGCCACATCCACTTCATCTCCCCGCAGCAGGTCTACGAGGCTCTCTCGAACGGCATAACCACCATGATCGGCGGCGGAACCGGCCCTGCCACCGGCACGAACGCCACGACGTGCACGCCGGGCGCGTGGAATCTCGCGCGCATGCTAGAAGCCGCCGACGCCTGGCCGATGAATTTCGGTTTCCTCGGCAAAGGAAACGCGGCCACACAGGAGCCCCTCGCAGAGCAGGTTCGGGCCGGCGCCTGCGGCCTCAAGCTGCACGAGGACTGGGGCACGACGCCCGCGGCCATCGACGCCTGCCTGCGGGTGGCGTACGAATTCGAGGTCCAGGCCGAGATCCACACCGATACCATCAACGAAGCCGGTTTTGTCGAGGATACCATCGCCGCCATCGCCGGACGCGCGATCCATACCTATCACACCGAAGGCGCGGGGGGCGGCCATGCTCCCGACATTATCCGCATCGCCGCGCTTCCCCATATCCTGCCGTCCTCCACCAATCCCACCCGGCCGTACACGGTCAACACCATCGCCGAACACCTCGACATGCTGATGGTGTGCCATCATCTGAATCCGATGGTGCCGGAGGACGTCGCTTTCGCCGAAAGCCGGATCAGGCCGGAGACGATCGCGGCGGAAGATGTCTTGCACGACCTGGGTGTTTTCAGCATGATCTCCAGCGATTCGCAGGCCATGGGGCGCATCGGCGAGGTGGTCACGCGCACCTGGCAGACCGCGCACAAAATGAAAGCGCAGCGCGGCGCGTTGCCCGAAGACTCGGCGCGCAACGACAATTTCCGCGTGGCGCGCTACATCGCCAAGTACACGATCAACCCCGCGATCACTCACGGGATCGCGCACGAAGTAGGCTCGATTGAGCCGGGCAAGCTGGCCGATCTGGTGCTATGGAGGCCGGCGATGTTCGGGGTGAAGCCGGAAATGATCCTCAAAGGCGGATTCATCGCCTGGAGCGTGATGGGTGACGCCAACGCATCTATCCCGACGCCGCAACCGGTGCTGTATCGTCCCATGTTCGGCGGATTCGGCCGCGCCACGGCGTCGACCTCGGTGACCTTCGTCTCGCACGCCTCGCTCGCGGCGGGAATCGAAGACCGGTTCAGCAAGCGGGCGGTTGCGGTACGAAACTGCCGCGCGATCGGCAAGAAAGATATGATCCACAACTCCGCCACGCCGAACATCGAGGTGGACCCGGAAACCTACGAGGTGCGGGCGGACGGCGAGTTGCTGACGTGCGAGCCGGCTCAATCGCTGCCACTGGCCCAGAGATATTTTCTTTTCTAACTGAGGAGTCTATGAGAGCGTTCAGAGTAGGAATCGCGGGGCCCGTGGGCAGCGGCAAGACCGCGCTGGTCGATGGTCTGAGCAAGCGCCTCTGGCCCAAGATGAATCTGGGAGTCGTCACCAACGACATCTACACAAAGGATGACGCCGAGTTTCTGATCCGCCAGGGGACCCTGCCCGCGGAGCGCGTACGCGGCGTCGAAACCGGAGGCTGCCCGCATTCGGCGATTCGGGAAGATGCGTCCATGAATCTGGACGCCATCGCGGAACTCGAAGCCGCGCACGCGGGACTTGAATTGGTGTTCGTCGAGAGCGGCGGCGATAACCTGGCGGCGGCATTTAGTCCGGAGCTGGTGGACGCCTCCGTCTACGTCATCGACGTCGCCGGTGGAGACAAGATTCCGCGCAAGGGTGGGCCGGGCATCAAGCGCAGCGGGTTGCTGGTGATCAACAAGGTTGACCTAGCCCCCTACGTCGGCGCCTCACTCGAAGTCATGGATCGCGACTCGCGCCGCATGCGCGGAGAGGGTCCGTTCGTTTTCACGAATCTTAAGACGGGTGAAGGATTGGACACCGTCCTCGGATGGCTGAAGGAACAGATAGCGGGTGGTCATACTGCCGGCATGGGCCGCCACGTGGGCGTCGCCGCATCGCATCTGCATTGATGGGATTCATGCTATCATGCAGCATGAAAGCATGATTACAATATGGACGTAAAAACCATCGGGTCCAGTGGGCAAATTTCGGTTGGCAAACAGCATGCCGGACGAATTGTAACCGTCGAGGAAATCGAAGACGGTGTCTGGCTGGTCAAGACTGCGCGAGTGATTCCGGAAAACGAGTTATGGCTTCAGAACCCGGCCGCTAAAGCAACTATCGATCGAGCGGTGGAATGGGCGGAGAAAAACAAACCCCGACCGACCGATTTGGGGAAGTTAGAGCGAGGATTCAAGAAAGGCCGCTGACGGGTGATCCTGCTGGATTTGAATAATCCGGTCTTCCAGGAAGCATGGCTCAAGCTTGATCGTGAAGAGGCGCTCGCGGTGCTGGCTTCGCTCCGCAAGATTCATCAAATGGACTGGCCGCAGCTTTACCAAGACAGGGGATTGAGGTGGGAAGCAATCCTGTCGCGCCCCGGACCGGGCGGCCGGCGAGTATACAGCCTCCGAGTCACCAGGCGCGTTCGAGCGGTCGCGTTTCGGGAGGGCGATTTCTTGCGCCTCTTGTCCCTCCATCCGGATCATGACTCGGCCTACAGGTTTTGAAATGACACTCGTCGGGTTCTTGGGCGAAGCTGGCCGTCTAAACTAATAGCCTGTGGCAAAAGTCTTCGTGCGCGCGGGAAGATGACAAGCTAAAGCATGTCCCACATTGTCCATCAAGAGTTTGCAGTCCTGGTGGGACATGCTTCAGCTTGTCTAAGACTTTTGCCACAGGCTGCTAAGCTAAGGCCGCAGATTCCTGATCGTCAGGGTCGCCATAAGCTGTCTCCTGCTAGCATGTCCCGAAAATCAGTTGCAGGCCAGGGCCTGCGTTACGGCCCCGGCTGCATTTTCGACATCCACGCGACTTCTGAGAGATGATGGAAGGGTGACTATTCGCCGAATCGCTATGCCTTTTTTGGTTGCCGTACTCTGCCTGGCGCAGGGTACCTGGCAGACGGCCACGACGCTTCCCGGTGTCGATCTTTCCGGGCTTTCGAAATCCGGCCGGGACGCGGTGCTTGCCATTCTGCGCGCCGAGCCCTGCACCTGCGGGTGTAACCAGAAAATTGCGGAATGCCGGATGAAGGATCAGACCTGCAGCGCCAGCCGCCGCCTGGCGAATTTCGTGATACAAGGCGCCTCCGCGGGCAAGTCCGCCGAAGCGGTGCGGGAGGAGCTAAAGAAATACGCCGACGAGCCGCCCCCGGTCCTGGATAAGCCGGTCAAGCTGACCGTCGACGGGGATCCGGTGCGGGGACCCGCCACCGCCAAAGTCACCGTAGTGGAGTTCTCCGACTTCCAGTGTCCCTACTGCGCGATCGCCACGGGCGAAGTGGGTCAGGTGCTGAAGCAGTTTCCCAAGGACGTGCGGTTCATCTTCAAGCAATTTCCTTTGGACATCCATTCCCAAGCTGGCATAGCCGCGGAGGCGTCGCTGGCGGCGCAAGCACAGGGCAAGTTTTGGGAACTGCACGACAAGATGTACGCCAACTACCGCCAGATCAATCGCGCCCGCATCCTGGTTTGGGCGACAGAAATCGGCTTGGACCTGAACCGTTTCCGTTCCGATCTGGACAGCCACAAGTACGCTGCCCGGGTTACCGCCGAGGAGAAGCAGGGAGAGGACGCCGGCGTTGAAGGAACGCCGACGTTTTTCATCAACGGCAAGAGGCTGAACGCCGTTTTCGAGCTTTCGACTGTAGCTCCGCTGGTTTTGGACGAAATGAAACATTAGTTTCACGTTGTGGGGCTAAACTCGTTAGCGGCATGCAAACCTATGACATGATCGTGATCGGGTCCGGCCCGGCGGGGCAGCGGGCGGCGATTCAGGCGGCCAAGT
>JBGPHB010000082.1:0-9472 GCA_041484155.1 Bryobacteraceae bacterium | reverse complement strand
GTGTTGCGGATGCACGACAAGCCCCGCCCGTTAGGGCGGGGTTAGAAGCTCGGCTTACTTATTAACGTCGCCGCAGGAAGGTCCGAGCCACTTGGCGCTCATGTTGGAGTTGACCGTCATCGTGTTCCCGGCGTCAGACGCGCTCATCTTGATGGTCCCCTTCACACTCTCGCGCGACTGAGCGGTGAACTTCATCTCCCCGCTCATCTTTCCCTTGCCGGTGCACTCGATCTTGATGTCCTGGGAAGTCGACGAGCTCGAGATTGTCGTCCGCTTGCACATCATTTCCTTTTCATTAAGGCCCTCGAAGGGCTTTTCCAGCTTTTCCGGTGTGATGCAAGTGCGGGTAGTGTCAGGAACTGCGCCCTTCGCCTGCTCTGCCCGCATCGCTGCTTCGATATTCGCGCGCATCTGCGGCGTCATCTTGCTGGTGTCGACGGGAAGCATACCGCCCATCTGCGTGGTGCTGGTCACCTCCCAAAGCCCCGTTTTCACGTCCATTTTCTGAGCGTGCACCAGAGTCGTGCCGGCCAACAAGGTTGTCAATGCAAGCGCTTTCGCGGTCATGGTGGCTCCTCCTTATACTTCCAGCTTACAGCTCGAACTTGATCCCCTGTGCCAGGGGAAGCTCCCCGGACCAGTTCACCGTCACGGTCTGCCTCCGCATATAAGCTTTCCATGCGTCGCTGCCGGACTCGCGGCCGCCACCAGTCTCTTTCTCCCCGCCGAACGCACCGCCGATCTCGGCGCCGCTGGTTCCGATATTCACATTAGCAATGCCGCAATCGCTGCCACGCGGGCTCAGGAACGTCTCGGCGGAAACCAGGCTCGTCGTGAAGATCGCCGAGGAAAGTCCCTGCGGCACGTCGTTATGCCAGGCGACGGCTTCATCGAGTGTATCGAACTCGATCAAATACAGAATCGGCGCAAAAATCTCTTCCTTCAGAATCGCCATGCGCGGGTGCGCCTTGACGAGCGTCGGCTCGACAA
This sequence comes from Bryobacteraceae bacterium, assembly GCA_041484155.1. Taxonomy (GTDB): domain Bacteria; phylum Acidobacteriota; class Terriglobia; order Bryobacterales; family Bryobacteraceae; genus Palsa-187. Next base: position 8,482 of record JBGPHB010000082.1, on the reverse strand, counting down.
AGCATCCGTGGAGCCGCTCGCCGCCCGCGATTACCTCCCCGCCCTGCTCACGAATCCTTTCAATCCCGCGCATCATGTTTTCAACGGCGGCCTGGTCGATGAGCGGCCCCATCAGCGTCCCCGGGCTCAACGGGTCTCCCACCTTGATCTGTTCGTATGCCGCGACCAGCCGCTCCACCACGCGCGGAGCGATGCCCCTCTGAAGGAACAGGCGGCGCGTCGATGTGCAACGCTGCCCGGCCGTGCCCACGGCGCCGAACAGGACGGCGCGCACTACCAGTTCCGGATCGGCGTCATTCATCACGATGATGCCATTGTTTCCGCCGAGCTCGAGCAGCGTGCGCCCCAGCCGCGCCGCCACCTCTTTCGCGACGACGTGTCCCATGCGGCAGGAGCCAGTCGCGCTGATCAGCGGTACCCTCGTGTCCTGCAACAGGCGCTGGCCGACCACGTCATCAGTGCCGACGATGAGATTCAAGACTCCGCGCCAGCCGTTCCGATCGAGCACACGATCGCAGATCTCCTGGACCGCGACCGCCGTGAGCGGCGCCTTGAGGGAAGGCTTCCACACGACCGTGTCGCCGCATACCAGCGCAATCAGCGCGTTCCAGCTCCACACCGCGACGGGAAAGTTGAACGCCGTAATGACGCCGACCACTCCGAGAGGATGCCACTGCTCGTACATGCGGTGCCCGGGACGCTCACTGTGCATCGAGAGCCCATAGAGCTGGCGCGACAGGCCCACGGCGAAGTCGGCAATATCGATCATCTCCTGCACTTCGCCCAGACCTTCGGCGAGGATCTTGCCGGTTTCGAGCGTGACCAGCTTGCCCAACTCGTCCTTGGCGCGGCGCAGTTCCTCGCCAATTTGGCGCACGATTTCTCCGCGTTTGGGCGCGGGAAATATCCGCCACCGCTCGAATGCGTCGGACGCTTGCTTGAGGATTTTCTCGTAGTCCTCGGCGGATGCAAGTGGAACCCTGCCGAGTTCGCTTCCGTCGGACGGATTGTAGGAGACGATCATCGAGACAACCTGGCGAAGCCGCGCGGTCCAACCGTAAAGCGGGCGACCCGTTGAATTCTCTCGACGATGCCGGCCTGATAAGCGGCATCGTGCCAGTCTTCAAAGTGGTTCACGGCGCTGATGCGCTCCGCCGCTGCGCGTGTGGTCGCTCCGTGGCGCTTTATCGAACGGACGTGGAGGGGATCGCCGATCAGCTCGCGGCCGCTGGCTTCCGACGCGGCGCGGGCCAGTTCTTCCGGGTCACAAGGCAGCAGGGGCGCGAGCGTCGCGTACGTCTCGATTCCGGCTTGACGCAGCGCGCAAACTGTTTCCAGGCGCTCCTGGAACGTGGGGCAACGCGGCTCGTACAGCCGCAGTACTTCTTCGCGGTTGGTCGTGATCGAAAAACTGACCCGCAGAATGGTGCGCCGTGCGAGCGCTTGCAGGCGGTCCAGGTCACGCAGGATCAGAGGGCCTCGGGTCTGCAGGACGAAGACGCGTGGGGGCGATTCCAGTACGACGTCCAGAATCCGGGGCATTTGGCGTTCTTCGGCTTCGGCGGGTTGATACGGATCGACCAGCGGCGAGCAGTAAATCGTCTGATTCGGGCGCAGCTCCCGCAGCAGCAGATCGGCGGCGTTGGTTTTGAACGTGGTGAACTGGCCCCAGCGGCGCCAGTCTTCCGGTTTCAGGCCGCCGTAGATTCCGAGCGTCGGCACGTAGCAGTAGGTGCAGCCGTAGGTGCAGTTGCGCGCGGGCGTGAGCGAATGGGTGAAGCCGGCTTCGGCGATAAACCCTGAGGTCGGGCTCAGGATACTGCGCGCTTCTGTGCGTCGTGTGCAGGCCGGGGCCTGCGTTACTGTTTCGACTTCACGAGTTGGCACACTTCCTCGATGAACTGATCTAGTGGCTTGGCTCCGAGGTCGCCGTGTTTGCGATGACGTACCGCGACACTACCGGCTTCGGCTTCCCGATCGCCGAGCACGAGCATGTAGGGCACCTTTTGCAGTTGCGCCTCGCGGATTTTGAGATTCACTTTTTCGTTGCGATCGTCGAGATGCGAGCGCAGGCCGGCGGCTGCAAGCTGCTGATGCACTTTTTGGGCGTAGTCGACGTGGCGGTCGGTAATCGGCAGAACCGACGCCTGCACGGGAGCGAGCCAGAGCGGGAACGCGCCGGCGTAGAGCTCGATCAGGTAGGACACCATGCGCTCCATCGTGCTGATGATCGCCCGGTGGATGATCACCGGGCGATGCTCCTTGCCGTCAGCGGCGATGTAGCCGAGCTCGAATTGGTTCGGCAGGTGGAAGTCGATCTGAATGGTCGAATAGGTTTCTTCGTGACCCATGACGTCGGCGAGTTGGATGTCGAGCTTCGGGCCGTAAAAGGCCGCTTCCCCCTTAGCTTCGAAGAACGGCAGACCGAGTTCGGTCATCGCCTCGCGAAGAACCTGCTCACCGTAGTCCCACATCTCGTCGTTGTCGACGTATTTTTCTTTGTTCGATTTGTCGCCGAGCGAGAGCCGATAGCGGTACTGCGTAATGCCCAGATCCTTGTAGACCTGCTCGACCAACTTCATCACGTTCGAAAATTCCGGCTTGATCTGATCGCGCGTGACGAAGATATGCGCATCGTTGAGCGTCATGCAGCGCACGCGGCTCAGGCCGCTGAGGACGCCGGAGCGCTCGTAGCGATACATGGTTCCGAGCTCGGCGAGCTTCACCGGCAGATCGCGATAGCTGCGCTTCTTCGATTCATAGATCAGGATGTGATGCGGGCAATTCATCGGCCGCAGAACCATCTGTTCGTTTTCGAGATCCATGGGCGGGAACATGTCTTCGTGATAATGTTCCCAATGGCCGGAGCGGATGTAGAGATCGACTTTGGCGAGATCCGGCGTTGAAACGTGCTGGTATCCGGCGGCTCGTTCTTTTTCGAGGATGTACTCTTCCAGCAGACGCCGAATAGTCGCGCCCTTCGGCAGCCATAGCGGCAGGCCGGCGCCGACGTTTTCGTTGACCATGAACAGCTCCAGCTCTTTGCCGAGCTTTCGGTGGTCGCGTTTCTTGGCTTCTTCCAGGCGGTTGAGGTAGTCGTCCAAATCCTTCTGCGAGAAGAAGGCGGTGCCATAGATGCGCTGGAGTTGCTGATTCTTCTCACTGCCTTTCCAGTACGCGCCGGCCACGGAGAGGAGCTTGAACGCCTTGAGCTTCTTGGTCGACGGGACGTGCGGGCCGCGGCAGAAATCGATGAAACCGGGGCCGAGCGTGTACTCGGAGAAAATTTCGCCAGCGCGCTCAGTGATCAGCTCGACTTTCATCGGCTGGTCGGCATAGAGTTTCAGACCTTCATCTTTCTTGGTGTACTTGCGTTCGTAGATGAGATCCCGCGCTTGGATCTCCCACATGCGCTTTTCGATTTTCCCCAGGTCCTCGGGCGTAAACGGTTCCGGACGCAGGAAATCGTAGTAGAAGCCCGATTCGATGGGCGGCCCGATGCCGAGCTTCGTTTCGGGATACAGCTCAAGAACGGCAGCGGCAAGCAAGTGCGCGGTCGAGTGGCGGTAAACCTCGAGCGCCTCCGGATTCTTGGAAGTGAGGATTTGCAGAGAAGCGTCAGCTTCGAACGGCCGGTTCAAATCCCACAGGTCCCCGTTCACCCGCGCCACGATCGCGGCATCGGCCAGACGCGGGCTGATCGAGCTCGCGACGTCAATGGGCCGCGCGCCCGCCGCAACGCTTTGGACACTACCGTCCGGCAAGGTGACCTGGATGTTGCTCATCGGTAATCTCAGATTACCAAAGTGGCCACGAATGAACACGAATACGCGGATCTTCCTTCGTGTGTATTCGTGTTCATTCGTGGCCAAATCTGTTTTACGCGGTGACCGCCTCCTCGCAGGCGAAGAGGTTGCCAGGCTGTGGTAATCGTCGTTGCCGTCGCGATGGTACGTGTGCGAGGGGCACGCCTTGGGGCGATTCACCGCGATTTGATCTTCAGGGCAAAACGAGGCAAACCGGGGAACCGAGACTGTCAACCATAAGAGCGGTAACTGAGAGAGGAAACATTTACCCCTAACGCCTTCGGCGTTGGGATTTGGACAGTTTCTGAAGCGCTGCAAGATTCTTCTGGGTCTGATACGATCGAAGTGGTAGCAGGACAGAACGAATGCCCCTAATGGGGAATGCGGGACAAAATGCCGCCATTAAGGTATGGGGTCCCGTCCCGGCTTAGGGGGCTCAAAGGTTCCGGTGGCGCCAAATAAGCCACCAAGGTCAGCCAGTCAAGAGGTCAGCGAGTGTAACAATCTCTTCAGCCGGGATAGGGAGATTGTGTGCGCAAACGACGGTTCAATCCTCACCGGCTGTTCCACAACATAAAATTTTGGGCTATCGAAATCATCGCCCTAATCGTCTTTCTGAACTGGGCGGGCAAGGCCCTCTGGCATGAACTCGGATTCGATCACGCGGTCCAAGCCAGAGCTGCGCAGAGCTGCACTGTGGAGCCGCAGCGGAAATGATTGGACGGGCGCGTCTACGCCAACCTGAATCGGAAGTCGTGTTCGACCGATGCCGTCGTCTCCGGGGCGGTCTGGAACATCCTACGTTGGCCGTTCTTGATGACCGTCTGACGGGCTTCCGCGAGCTTGAACTTGCGGCCGGTGGAGTTCAGGGAGTCGAGCAGCCCAACGCGCAGTTGTTCTTCACCAAGCCGCGTACCGCCGATGCGGATAACCACCTGAGCCGAGTCTTGAAGCAGCGGCGCGACACCCTTCCAAGCCTCCCGGAGAAACTGCCAATACGCTTCGATGCGCCGATGCCGGTCATCTTTGCGCTGGCCCCCGATCGGCTTTGCCGCACCGCCAAGGAACCACAGCCGCAGCCACTGGTCTTCGTGGTAGTCGGTGATGTCCAAATAGGGCGGCGAGGTAATGACCAGCTTCACCTTTTCCTTATACGAGCGCAGCAGGGTCGATGCGCGGCGAACATCGCCCTCGACCACGCGGCCCTTGATCTGTGGAACCGGCGATTGATACCGATATTCGGCGCACGTTCGGAGGATTGCGAAGACATCGCGCTCGGGCGGGACGCAGCCTTTCTCTCTCCACCAGCGGACGGAATAAGCGGGTTTTGTGCTGATCGTCCTTGGCATCCGATTGCTGAAGCAAAGGTCAGTCCGGTGACTCTCGCCGTGAAGACAACCCAGGGCGAGCGCACCGATGAAGCAGTCGGCTCGATTGTCCCGCCAGTCCAACTTTTTCTTTAGGAACAGAAGTTGCCGTAGCGTGGCCTGATGAAAGCAGAGCGTGAAAAACTCGTCTGAGACTTCCGCCCCATTTGTTTTGAAACGGTTGGACGCCTGTTCAAGGACGTTTAGACGCTCCATCACTTCGTCCAACTTCGGTGGATCGGCCTTCGCCTTGGACAGGCAGACAGCCACCGGGTTCGTGTCGCAGCCCTCTCCCTTACGACCATTCAGCAAGCTTTCAAAAACGGTTGTTCCACGACCTGAAAACGGGTCTAAAATCACGTCATTCCGCTTTGACCAGGCGAGCACGTTGCGCCGGACAAACGATTCCGGGAACATCGCGAAGTACGGGCAAATTGAATGGAACCGATGTCGCTCGATCATACGGCGCGAAGCCTCTCCGTGTACTCCTCCACCCATCTTGTCACTTCCGCGAGATCTTCTCCGCGTTCGATTAGCGTCTCGCCGCCCGCGATCAGTTGGAGTCCTTGCGCCAAGTGCCGTGCGATCCGATCCCGATAGAAAAGGTTGCCGTATCGGTACCCGATGCCCTGCATGTAATCAACCAGCAACTTTTCGTAGTCGGGTTCCTCCTTTTCATTCTCAGGTTCGAGACCGAACGGCATGAACATCGCGTCTTCAGCCTGAGAGCCGGGTTGCTCCACAAACCAATACTTGTGAAAGTGCTCGCGGTCGGCCTTAACGCTCTTATCCACCCAGTCCAAGCCGGAAGCCACCTGTCCAACCAAATAATGTGTGTTCGGGAGATTGTCGATCGACCGTCTCCAAGCAATCACATCGATACCGTTATCCTTCACCATTGGCGGGGCTGACTTGCGCGGTTTCTTGCACGGTCTCCCGTCACCAAACAGCTTATAGACGCGACGAAGTGCCTTTAAGAAATCTGTGCCGTCAGGTCGCGGAAATCCAAACGACATGGCCGGCCCTTGAACGTATCCACCGGCCGCGATGTTCGCGCACGCCTGAAACAAGTCGCGGATTCTGTTCGTCACCTCGGGAGCCAGCGCTTCAGGGACAATCGTGCGATCAAACGCTTGGGACAGGAATAGGCAAAACAGATAAACCGAGCCAGCATTAGAAACCGGCGTCACGAACTGGAGGGCCCGGCCCTTATCGTCGATCTGGAACGGGTAGTCAGCCCCTACGTTATGTGCCCGGCGAGCAATCTCCGCTTGGACGCATAGGACGAGTTCTTCCTCGTCGCTGTCGTCATCGCCAATGTTTTGTTCCTGCTCATTTTCAGCCAGCTCGGCCGCAGAAACCAACGTCCCGAAGCCGACACGGCCGTCAGCGGAGGAGATTGCCTTCAGTTCCAGCCAGTCGGCCACTTTCGTCCTGTGGACGGATTCATCGGGAACGGCCAGCACAGCCTACTTCTTACCCTTCGGCTTGCCCTTCGGCTTGGGAGCAGAAGCCTTATTGGCGATGGACTCCATGTTGTCGTAGAGCTGTTCGCTGTTGTCGCGCAGCTCCCGGCCGATCTCCAGCAGCGTGGAGTCGTCCGGGTCATAGCCGATTATCTGCGACATGGCTACTTCAACTTCCTGCTTCGCATTGACCAACGCGCCCTCAAAACGCGCGCCCTTCCGCTCAACCTGTGCGTGCGCTTCCCGCAGGTCATTCCGCAGCATCATGATCGTGCGCGCGCGAGGGTTCGCCAGCACCGCACCCAGATATTTGAGGTCTGGGTTTTGCGAAACAATTACCGGCTTTGTCGAATCCGGTTTGGAGCCATACAGCCAGAGGAGGACTTGTTTCAGATTGTCGAGATTCTTTTTCGGTACCGGATTCGGCTTCGGATCGTCAGAACGCCATTCGACTGGCAACCCGAGAAATTCTCGATAGCCAGGCCGCGTGAGAGCGGTGTAGAGATGCGAAAACGCGAACCGCTTGCCAGGCCAACGATCCTTTGATGTCGTAAATCTTCGCGTGCTCGGCCTGATCCAAAACGAACATGCCGTTGACCAGGCGCACAACCGTATCGTGACCGTCACCCAATCGCCGGGCGATTTTCTCAATCGTGAGACCGGTGTCTTTTTCCTTCTTGTACCAGTCCGCCGCGAACCGGGCTTTCGCGAGAGCTTCCCATTTGTGAGGGCCGTTGATGTGCTTGAAGCCGATGTATTCCCGCGCTTGATCGGGATCGAAAACCGCGTACACGGTAACTTCCTTCAAGGTCTTGAGATTTTCCGCGCTGATTCTTGGCGGCGTGATGCCTGTGCCTTTGGCGAGCGCAGGATTTTGAAGAATGCGAATCGCGGCAAGCCGCCGATTGCCTTCCAGCACACGCCAACGACTTCCGACCCTCTGGGCTATGATCGGCTCAATGTCGATGTAGCCGTTTGCCGCGACAGACTCAACAACTTCGGCAAGATCCGCGCTGTCCGCAAGGGCGAGAATGATCTCCGCATCCGTCGGATTTTTGATGCCGTCCTCGACGAGCCGGGGGTTCGCCGGATCAAAATCGAGTTGATCGGTCGGAACCTTGCCTGTGTGCTTCGGAGCTATGTTTACGACGGCCATAGAAAGTCAGGTTTGGGTACTCGGGCAGCGCGCGTGCCCTTCAGCAATGCACAAAGAACGGAAACGATAACTGTATCACGCAAACGTGCGTCAGTTCCATCGGTTTGCGAGGGGCTACGATGTCCGCGTCGTCAGAGGTGTCGAGCGTGCTCCGATTTGTGCTCGATCTGCGCCCCGTGGAACACCAGGCTTGGAAAAACGAGGCAGATCGAGGACACCGCGCCGAGTTGGACAGCGTTCACGGGAAAGCCGTGGAACAGGCGGGAAGCTGTTTCCAGTTGCTTGAGGTGCTAGCGGGCGCAAGTTCGTGGGGGTTCCAAGTCCCCCTCTCCGCACCATAAATTCCAAAGCAGTTAACCGGGCCGGGACGAAAATCTCGGCCCTTCGTTTTTCTCCACTGTAACCGTTCTTGTAACCATCACGTTCGCCTCCTTCAAAACCCCATCCGTTCCATCAGAAGGCGGCATCCGTGCATTTGATTCAGGCGGGCGCTGAGGCGGCGGGGCAGCATCTAGTGTAGTGTCCAAGAATTGGCTGGACAGTTCTGGAGCTCATTCGTAGGGCGGACCCCCTGCTCCGCGGCCGACGCCCTCGTCGGCCTGTGGCGGATGACCACGATATTTCAGGCTATTGCGATAAGCCGGCCAGGGGGCCGGCTGCGGACCAGGGGGTCCGCCGTACCGATTC
>JBGPHB010000081.1:0-9524 GCA_041484155.1 Bryobacteraceae bacterium | reverse complement strand
TCTATCAAAATTACAGCGAATACGGCATCGCCAACCTGATCCGGAACTCGGAGCGGCTGGCGGCGATCACCTCGGACCTCGACAAACGCCTGGGGCTTTAAGCAGGAGCCAGAAGCCAGGAGCCAGAAGCTTCGCTATTCTGGTAACAGGATGTCGTTTGCGTCAATCCCGGAAGCGCTCGAGGAAATCCGCGCCGGCCGCATGCTGGTGGTGGTGGATGACGAGGACCGCGAGAACGAAGGCGACCTCACCATGGCCGCCCAATGCGTGACGCCGGCCGCGATTAACTTCATGGCCATGCACGGGCGAGGCCTGATCTGCCTGGCGCTGCCGCCGGAGCGGTGCGACCAGTTGCGATTGCCGCTGATGTCGTCCCTGAATACCTCGCGCTTCGGCACGGCCTTCTGCGAATCGATCGATGCCGCGGAAGGGGTCACTACCGGCATATCGGCGGCCGACCGGGCGCACACCATTCGCGTCGCCATGTCCCCCCAGTCCGGTCCTCACGACTTGGCGCGGCCGGGCCACGTTTTCCCTCTGCGGGCGCGGGAGGGCGGCGTGCTGGTACGGGCGGGACAAACCGAGGCTGCCGTGGACCTGGCGCGCATGGCGGGCCCGGAACCAGGCGGCATCATCTGCGAAATCATGAACGAGGATGGCTCCATGGCGCGGCGTGCCGAGCTCACCGAGTTCTGCATACGCCATGGTTTGAAGATGATCTCCGTAGCCGAGCTCATCCGCTATCGCCTGGAGACCGAGCACTTCATCGAGCGCCAGGCTGAGGGATGCGTGCGGACTGAGTTCGGCTCCTTCAAGACCATTTCCTACGTCAGCACGGTCAACGGGGAAACGCACGTCGCCCTGATTGCCGGCGAAGTGGCCGGACGCCCCAACGTTCTGGTGCGAATGCACGCGCGATGCCTCTACGGAGACGTCTTCGGATCGACACACTGCAATTGCCAGCAAAACATTCGGGCGTCGCTCGCGCGCATCGCGGAAGAGGGCCAGGGGGTTTTGGTATATCTCCACCAGTCAGGGCTGGCACCGCGCACGCACTACCCTCCGGCGGAGGCCCATGCCGCCCCGCAGCATGAATCCGGCATCGGCGCGCAGATCCTGGCCGACCTGGGCCTGACCACCATCCGTCTGCTGACCAATCATCCCCGCAAAGTCGTGGGCCTGGACGCCTTCGGGATCGAGATCGTGGAACAAGTGCCCATCACGCTATAATTGAGCATGATCAAGGCCACCGAAAAAATCTGGCACAATGGACGTCTGATTGACTGGAACGATGCGAAGATTCACGTCCTTTCGCACGTCACCAGCTATGGCAGCTCCGTATTCGAGGGCATCCGCTGCTACGCCACGGGATCGGGGCCGTCCATCTTCCGCGGGCGCGACCATATGCGCCGCCTGCATGATTCGGCCAAGATCTACCGCATCGAGATTCCCTACTCGATCGACGAACTGTGCTCGGCGATGCTCGAAGTGGTGCGAGTCAGCAAGCTGGATTCCTGCTACGTGCGCCCGCTGGTGATCCGCGGCTACGGCGACATGGGAGTGTTTCCGGGCAAGGATAACCCGATTGAAACCTACATTGCCTGCTGGGAATGGGGCAAGTACCTGGGCGATGAAGGGCTCGAGCAAGGGATCGATGTGTGCGTCTCGAGCTGGACCCGCATCGCTCCGAATACTCTGCCCGCGCTGTCGAAGGCCGGCGCGAACTACATGAATTCGCAACTGATCCGGATGGAAGCGGCGATTTACGGGTACGCCGAAGGCATCGCGCTGGATGCGGCCGGATATGTCAGCGAGGGCTCCGGCGAGAACGTTTTCGTGGTGCGGGATGGAAAGATCCTCACGCCGCCGCTGGGCTCGAGCGTCCTGCCCGGGATTACGCGCGACTCGGTCATCCAGCTCGCGAGGGCGCTCGATATTCCGATCGCGGAAGCGCCCATTCCGCGCGAGATGCTGTACATCGCCGACGAAGTATTCTTCTCCGGTACGGCGGCCGAGGTTACGCCGATCCGCTCGGTGGATCGCATCACCATCGGCAAGGGAAAACGCGGCCCCATCACCGAACGGCTGCAGCGCGAGTTTTTCGGTATTGTGGAAGGACGGGCGCCGGATCGGCTCGGCTGGCTAACGCCGGCGGCCCAGCCCGTGGGAGCCCGCTAAACGCGCATCGCGAGGAGGAACAGGAGTGGCCAAGAAGACGAAAGAGATCAAGGTGAAGAAGGCTTCTCATAAGAAGCTGGCTGACGCGAAGCTCAGCAAGGTAACCGGTGGAGTCGCTTCAAAGACCGTGCTCGCCGACAAGACCCTGCTCACCGGACCGTATGACGACAGGGTCGGCTCGACCTACACTGCCAGCGGGGACAGATAGGCTTCAGAGACGCTCCCTCAGGTAGCGGCCGATTTCCGCGGGAACGTCGATGCCCACAAACGGCTTCAGCCAGTAGGAAGCTCCGGGCCGGTTCACCTCGAGGAAGTAGTACGGGCCCTCGATCGACTTAACCAGGTCAAACGACGCCCACTGCAGGTCCAGTTTGCGCATGAGCCGAAGCATGGAGCGTTCCACTTCGCGCGGAAGACGCAAGCGTTCCCAGCGGACGCGAGCGTTGTCGTAGACGCGCCAGTCCAGTTTGGCATCCGGCGAGGCTTGCGAGTCGATGCGTGTCGCAAAGATCTGTTCTCCCACCACCACCGCCCTGACATCGAATTCCTTTTCGATGTACCGTTGGAAGGCGCAAGGAGAATGACGCACATGATCGAGCCGGGGATCGTCCACCGGTACCAGGCGGGTTTCGAAGGAGATGCGCGCCTGGCTAAACTCTTTGAAGACGACGCAGCCGCGCCATCTCTTCACGAACGCGCGCGCTTCTGCCGGGGAGCTGGTCAGCAGGATTTCCGGGACCCGGAGACCCGCCTGGGCGGCCAGCCGGGATTCCCCCAGCTTGTCCTGCCATTCGTTCGAGCCATTGAGCGGGTGGGAGGGCAGCCACAGGGTGCCGGGAGCGCAGAGGCCGCGTAACTCGCGGAGCACCTGCATCCACCGCTGCTCGGACAGGTGTCGGGACGGCGGATTCACGTTCGATCTCGAGACCAGCGCCACGGATTGCGTCCAGACGACCGCCGCCACATCGTCGAAACACAGCCGGGCGGCGCCCACCTTCAGCCAGCTGCCGGGGCCTGAGCGGGCGACTACCTCGCCCTGGTGCAGAAACGCATTGAAGTCCAGGTAGAAGTACTTCATCCGCCGTTCCCGCAGGCCGAAGACGATCCCCGGCGAGAGCACGCCGGCTTCAAACACCAGCACCACTTTCTGGCGGCGGGAGGAAGGACGATAGTTGGTGCGGGCGACCTCGTCAAACTCCTGGGGAAGCGTCTTGCCGGCGAAGGTCGCGGCGGCGGGATCGGCCGGCTGCCAGTCCCATGTTTCGACCGGCACGGCGTCCAACTGCAACTTGCGGCGGGCGCGCAGGTGTAAACCAAAGGCTTGGAGGTTGTTCTTTACAGTCATGCGGAGGCCCGCTTGCTTACGCGCGCGGTTCAGCATCGGCCCTGTGAGCAATCAGCTACTTACCGAACCGCGACCGTCAGGGAGCGGGCTACAGTGGTCTAAACACACAAACGCGGGGGACAGGTCCCCCGCGCTGTGTCCGAACCTTGACGGACGACTCCGCAGGAGCCGAACCGGCGGCCACCTCCCCCGAGACTGACACACCGGTCCGGCTCCAGCAGAAATCTGTTATCTGTTGTACCAGGATTGACTTCACTTGACCAGATCGAACTCGCGGTTTTCAACAGGTCTTTCCCGCACGCTTTCGGGGAGTTAGCGGGGTTCCACTGTGAGTATGCTGTGCAAAAACCAGGACCATCGTGAAATGTAACGGTTACAATTCGTCGACGCAAGAACTTGTCGAAGTGGAGTTCGACGAAGTGATCCAGCACGTGGATCCGTGGCTGGGATCGCAGGACGACGAAAACGTCACGCTGGCCCCGGGCTTCATCGACCTCCAGGTGAACGGATTCGCCGGAGTCGACTACAACTCGCCCACCGCGCCGCACGAGGAGATTGCCCGCTCGATTCGCGTGATGTTCTCGACGGGCGTGACCCGCTTCTTCCCGACCGTGATCACGGGTGCGCCCGGCGACATGCTGGGCGCTCTTCGAAATTTGGCCGCGGCGCGGGAATCCCTGGCGGAAGAGGGCCCGGCGATGGAGGCGTTCCACGTCGAGGGCCCGCACATCTCCCCGGAGGACGGCCCGCGCGGCGCGCATCCGGCACGCTGGGTTCGCCCGCCCGATCTCGACGAGTTCCGCCGCTGGCAGGAGGCCGCGCGGGGCCACGTGCGCCTGGTCACGCTGTCTCCCGAGTGGCCTGAGGCGGCCCGGTACATCGAGCAGTTGTCGACTGAAGGCGTCGTCACCAGCATCGGCCACACTCGCGCCACGCCGCAACAGATAAAGGATGCCGTGCGCGCCGGGGCGACGCTCTCTACGCATCTTGGGAACGCATCACAGCCGAATTGCGTCTGGGAGCAACTGGCGGAGGATCGGCTGGCCGCGAGCTTCATCGTCGACGGTTTGCATCTGTCGGATGCCTACCTGCGTGTCGCGCTTCGGTCCAAGGGCGTCGAGCGGAGCGTGCTGATTACGGATGCGGTCATGCCCGCGATGTGCGCCCCCGGATCTTACCAGCTAGGCGAAGTTGAAGTCGAGCTTCAAGAAGACCAGCGGGTCGTAATGCGCGGCGGGACTCGCCTGGCGGGTTCGAGCCTGCGCATGGACCGCGGGATCGAGAACCTGATGCGCCTGGCGGGATTAAGTCTCACCGAAGCGCTAACGATGGCCACGATCAATCCGGCGCGCGTCGGCCGCATCACTTCGCGGCAGCGGGGCATTCGGCCTGGGGAACGGGCCGATCTGGTCCGGTTCCGTTTGGAAGACGGGCGCCTCCATGTGATGGAAACCATCCTAAGCGGCCGCCAGGTTTTCTGTTGTGACGGCTTGAAATAGACCCAATGCCCGCTTGCTAACGCGCGCGGTTCCGTGCCAGCCCTGCTCACCGAACCGCGACCGTTAGGGAGCGGGCCTACAGCAATTCCGAATATGGTCAGGCGAACACTTCATCCGCTGATTGTTCGCGCCGCTTCTTTCCGGGCACACCCTTGCACGTACGTCTTCCAGGCGGCCTCCCGTACATCGCCTTTCGCTAACTCGGCTCTACCACCCACTACGGCTCTCTGGACCCCTTTGGATTCGCCCATTACAAAGATTTACCATCGTACCCCATCGCGGCAGCAGGAGGTTGTGCAAAAAGGACGCAGCGGTAACAATTCGGTAATATTTGGCTAGTACGATCTCCTTGTCTGAACGTTCGACAAACAATTCAGAAAGGATGGAAACATTATGCCAAGGAAACTCGCCGGCTTCGTGCTGGCCGTCTGCATCACCACACTTCCGGGCCTGGCCCAGAACACGACGGAACTGCTTCAGAAGGGGATCTTCGCCCAGGAGACCCAGGGCAACCTCGATGAGGCTATTCTGATTTATCGTCAGATCGTCAATTCTGCGCCGGCGCAACGCGACCTCGCCGCGCAGGCGCAGTACCGTCTGGCACAGAGCTTGTTGCAGAAAGGGGACCTCGCCAACGCGTCCAAGGAATTTGAGAGGCTCGCGCGGGACTATGCCGACTATGGAAATCTAGTCAGTGGCATAGCCATGCAGGCGCGCAGGGCGGTCGTCGCCCCGCCGATGCCAGGTCAGAACCTGCGGGGTGGTCCGCCCGACCCGGCTACGCTCGCGGCTCTCTCGTTCGATCCCAACCGGCCGGTGGTCATCCGGGGAACCGTCGGGGCCGTCATGTTCGCGAATCCTCTGGGCATGATTCTGGTGGACCCTGGGAACGGAACCGAACGGTTTGTGTTCTTGACCGCTGCGGCCAGCGAAATGATGAAGCAGGGGTTCACCCGGACCACCCTGAAGCCGGGAGACGAAGTGATTATCACGGGTATCGTTGGCGGAAAGGTCGAGGAGGGCCCCGCCGGCTCGGTGATCGGTGCAAAGGCCGAGACGATCACCCTTCCGGACGGCACGGTCGTGTTCAATCGAGCCAAGATCCAGTGAGATTCGGAACCACACTCGGCAGCGCCGGCCAGGATCGAAGTACCTGGCTGGTGCTACTGTTTCTTCTGCTGGGCGTGGTGGCGCCCACCGCCTGCGTCTTGTGGTTCATGAACGACGCAGCCACCAGCCAAGCCGAGTCCGCGCGGCAAAGCGTGACCGAGGCGTACCGAGGGCAGCTTCGGTTGATCCGCGATCGCGTCGATTCCTATTGGGAAACCCGCGCGACAGCATTGGCGGAACAAGCGGGGACTCCGGAGGACTTCTCGCGAATGGTGAAGGGTGGTCTGGCGGACTCCTTGGTCTACCTGCACGCCGACGGTTCTCCCGCGTACCCTTCGACGGCGCAAGCTCCGTCGGCCGACCCGGCCGCGGACCGGACGGACTGGCGCATCGCCCAAACCTTGGAGGAGCGGGAGCACAACATCCCAGGTGCGATCGGCGCTTACGCCGGCATCGCGAGGTTGGAACCCGAGGCGTCGCTCGCCGCGCGCGCAGCGCAGGCACACATCCGCAACTTGCTTCGATTCGGGAATCGGGACGCAGCCACCGCAGCGATTCTTGAATACTTCGCCGGCGGAAGGCTGGCGAGCGCCACGGATCTTCAAGGACGTATTATCGCCGCCGACGAGCATCTACTGGCCCTGCGGCTCCTGGCGCGAGGGGACGGGCGTCGCCCGGCCGTGCTGCAACGCTTGATCGGCTTTCTCAACGACTATCGGTTCCCGATCCCCTCCGTGCAACGTCTCTTTCTCATGGACGAGGTGCTTGCCACGGGCGTGAAGCCCGAAACCTTCCCGACCTATGCGGCGGAGCGGCTGGCGGCCCAGCTACTCGAAGCGGAACCAGTTCGCCCCGGTGCTGGTCTGGAATCGACGCGCGTGCCGGACCTTTGGAAGCTTACCGCCAAAGGTGGACGAATGGTCCTCCTCCTGAGAAGTGCTTCGGTCATGAATTCGATGCGCACCTGGCTTAAGGAACCCGGCTTTGAAGTGTTCCCGCCGGCCATCAAACCACGAAATGAAGCCATCGCAGCGGGGCCGATGCTTCCCGGATGGCAGGTCGCGTTCACATCACAAAACGACCGGCTGATGGAGGCAGCCTCCCGCCGCCGGACGGCTTATCTATGGGTGGGGTACGTGGTCGTCGCTTCGATGATCATCGCCGGCCTGCTCCTGGGCCAGACCTTGCGCCGTCAGTTCAGGCTTGCCCGTTTGAAAACCGATCTGGTGGCGGCCGTCTCGCATGAACTGAAGACTCCGCTGGCGTCGATGCGGCTCCTGGTGGATTCGCTGCTGGAAGACGCCGAGCTTGACCCGCAAAAGACCCGCGATTACCTTGCGTTGGTTGCGGGAGAGAATCTGCGGCTCACCAGGCTCATCGAGAATTTCCTGACGTTCTCGCGGATCGAGCGCAACCGCCAGCGGTTCGAGTTTACCGAGGCGCAGCCGGCCAGCATCGTCCAATCGGCGGCCGGCGCCGTGCAGGAACGATTTCAGCAGGCGGGCTGTCACTTTGTAGTGGCCGCGGACTCGAGTCTGCCACCGATCCAGGCCGACGCCGACGCGCTCGCGACCGTTCTTGTCAATCTGCTGGATAATGCGTACAAGTACACTTCTGGCGAGAAACACATCGCTCTGCGGGCGTTTTACGAGAGTGGATCGGTTGTGTTTGCGGTTGCAGATAACGGCATCGGCATCCCGCCACGCGAGCACAAACGCATCTTCCGCAAGTTCTACCAGGTGGACCAACGCCTGGCGCGTGAAACCGGAGGTTGCGGTCTGGGTCTGAGCATCGTCGATCATATTGTCCGGGCCCACGGCGGCCACGTGGGCGTCAAGAGCCAGCCGGGCGAAGGCAGCACATTCTCGGTTTCCTTGCCCAGCCGCCGTTCGGATGGAAGGGCCGCCGCGTGAGTGGCGAGCGCATCCTGATTATCGAGGATGAACCCGCTCTGATGAGAGGCTTGAAGGATACCTTCCTGTCGAAAGGCTTTGACGTCGCCACGGCTACCGATGGCGAGGCCGGTCTCGACGCCGCCTTCGCGAAAGACCCCGACCTGATTCTTCTCGACATCATGTTGCCCAAGGTCAACGGTTACGAGGTCTGCCGCGCCCTTCGCCAGCACGGTCTGGGCATGCCAGTGCTGATGCTGACCGCCAAAGGCCAGGAGGAAGATATCATCCTGGGCCTGAATCTGGGCGCGGACGATTACATCACCAAGCCGTTCCGGGTAGGCGAACTGCTGGCTCGCGTCAACGCTTTCCTCCGGCGCAGGGCCACCCGGCGGACGGCGATTTGCGCCTTCGGCGCCCATCGGCTCGATCTCAATTCACACCAATTGTTCCATGAGGGCCGCAAGGTGGAGCTAACCGCGAAGGAGTTTCGGCTCTTGGCCTACTTAGTTTCTCGACCGGGCTGTGCCCTGGCTCGCAACAACATTCTAAATACCGTTTGGGGCCATTCCGTCATGGTCACGACCAGGAGCATCGACCGGTGCGTGGCCACTCTCCGGGCCAAGATCGAGCCCGATCCGCATCATCCGATCTACATCCAAACCATCCGCGATATCGGCTATCGGTTCGAGCCCGAGCCGGACTCGGCGCACCGCAAGCCCGCTTGCTAGGTCAACTGGCAGGCGAAACCGCCTGCCCCACGCCTTTGCAGAACATTGAGGGGCAAGGTGGGGCAGACGGTTTCGTCTGCCGTGTTGGTCGAAACTGACGACGCTCATGCCTGCGGGCGGATCATCTCAAAGCGGTCACGGGTTCGTGTGTATGCGTTACCGCCCATGCGGCCGACCGCACGGAGCTTATTTGGGTCGACGCGGAAGTGATCGATGAGCGCGTCGTCGACGTGGAACCGCACGACTTCGCCAATCACCAGGCTTCCGCCCAGAGGGCGCGTGCTCACTTGCACGATCTGCACCAGCTTGCACTCCATGTGGATATGCGATTCGCGGACGCGGGGGGGCCGGACCAGGTCGCTCGGGATGGGCGTGAGACCGGAAACCGCGAACTCGTCAACCTCATGCGGGTAGTCGCCGGAACAGAGATTCATTTGCTCCGCAATCTCCTCGCTTACGATATTCACGACAAACTCGCCCGTGGCCTGGACGTTCAGGAGCGTGTCCTTGCCCGGCACGCGAACCCCGGAAGCGAAGCAGACGGTCGGCGGCTCGCCGCAAATCGCGTTGAAGAAGCTGAACGGCGCCAGGTTCCGCACTCCCTCCGCCGAAACGGTGGAGACGAAAGCAATGGGCCGCGGAACGATCGACCCGATCAGCAATTTGTAGCTGTTGATGGGTGGCGTGGAAGCAGGATCAATAATCAACTATGTTTTCTCCTGCGGCGGCAGGCAGACCTGACTGGGGAATTTGCAGTACATAACCTCAG
>JBGPHB010000080.1:0-9545 GCA_041484155.1 Bryobacteraceae bacterium | reverse complement strand
CGATAAAGCCCGGCCCGTCAGGGCGTGGTTTCACAGGCTGAAGGCCTGTGCCACTGGCATGAGCAACTTGTTGATGCTCTGTGGCACAGGCCTTCAGCCTGTGGTGAGCGGGACTAACAACTAACAGTCCCGCACTACCCCGCCCTAAGGGGCGGGGCTTTCCGGCGTGGTTGATGAATGCAGTGGACGGGCGCAACCCCGCAAAGCCCTGCCCGTCAGGGCGGGGTTCTGCTTCACAAGTGTAGAGACTACACGGCGGGGCTAAAGCCCCGCGAGGAGCATGTCCCACTTGCTGATTTGGTGGGACTTCAGATGCGCGGGTCAGTCGATCAGGCGGGCGAGCCAGTGCATCACGTTGAGCGCGAACTGGCGGTCGTCGTTGCCAGGAACGTTCATTCCCATCTTCATGGACTGGCCGTCGAATGTGGCGACCTGGGCGGAGAACATGGCGGCTTCTCCAAACATGGCGATCCGTCCGTTGCCAAACGGCATCGCCAGTCCCTGAGCCCGTCCCTCTAGCCTCTTGCCCTGTGCCGTACCCTTTTCGATCTTTTCAAATTCTTCGGGAGTCATGGCTTCCCTGGCATCGCCGCTCATCTTCATTAATGCGGTCGCGCCCGCGGGAACACTCAACGATTGTCCGGTAAAGGCCACGACTCTCCGCACCTGCTCCGCCTGGTTGCGGCCGCGAACGATCGCATGGCTGCCAAGCAGATGATTAGTGCTGGAAAAGACGAGGATGCTTGGATTGCCATCAGAGTTCCGCGAATCCAAAGCCCAACCTCTCCCCATCTCGACGCCGAACCTGTGCGCCAAGGTTGCGGCAGCATCCCCGAACGGCACGTGATCCGCAATGAGCAAAAGGGAACCGCCGCTGCGCACCCAGTCTCGAACTGCGTCGCACTCCTCTGGAGTGAAGGCGGCGCCCATGACGCCGTTCTGGCGGCCGCCCAACGCGTTCGCAATGATCAGGATGTCAAGGTTCTTGAGTGACGCTGCCTGGAAGCTGGAAACGGAGGACACAGCGTAACCGTCGGATTGGAGCAGCGCGGCCAATGGTTTGTACCGGCCTTCGCGGGTGTGAAAGTTCTGGTGAGCCTCGTCAATTCCGACGCGTGGATGCTTCGTGGTGAACGCGGGGCGCTCGACGTGCGTGGGAAAATCCGGATCCGCGATCTGCTGTTGCGCGAGCCCCAGACTTGCGGTCCACAGCAGCGCGACGGCAAGCCTCACTTCGCTTCGCCGAGCCCCTCGGGGCAGGCGAACTCTCGAAGCTCGTCCTTTCCCGTCCCGGGCATCGCCTTCCGATAGGTTTTCACGGACTCCCAGGGCTTGGTAAGCGCCTTCGGATCGGTCACGGTAATCCGATCCTCCAGCAGGTCGGGACCGAGCAGGCGGATGCGCTCCTTGACCGTCATCGCGTCGCTGTGCGGCGAGAAACCCTCGATGAAGGAATTGGGGTGCAACGCGACTGTGTCAACCACCAGCGTCTCTCCTTCCCAGTGCCCGGTGGAGTAACCCGCGTAGGTCGGGTCGTCTAAAACCTTCTGGGAAGGCTTGCGCCCATCCAGGTACACGCGCCGCAATGCATCGTTCAGCTCGCTGAAGAAGGTGATCTTGTCTTTGTTCTGCATCACCTCCATCCCGTACGCCATGCTCATCATGGCCGGCATTCCAGGCGGAAGGCATTTCGCGGTGTTGTCGTATTCGTAGGAACCGGCGATGCGCGATTTCCGGATCACTTCCCATTTCGCCATGTATTCAGGCGTGAGCGAAGGTGCGTCCGGACCGCGTCCCTGGGAGCCGTCCGAGAGCGGCGCTGACTGCGTGGGACGCGCGGGCGGTCCTTGCCGCGGGGCCGCCGGCGCAGCACCGCCTCCTCTACCGAAGGGGTTGACCGGATAGTACACGCCGGAAAATTCGGGCGTCTTCTGAGCGAGGAGCGCGCCGGGAGTCCCCAGGCTACACGTGAATATGAACATGACGGTCTTCGAAATAGTCACCGTATCGACCCTCCTCCCTTTCTATTTTTCAGCAGGCGGAGCATTGGCAAGAATCGTGCCGTCCGCCTTGGTCACGCGCGCAATCAGACCGGTCTTTGTGCCGTCCTTTGCCGGACTCATATCTACCGTAATCGTTTCGCCGGGCATCAACGAGTGCCTGCTCCAACCGGAGCGGAGCAACACGCCGGGAGCGCGGCCCTCGATGGCCCACTCGACCTTCCCGCCCTTGCCGTCATCGACGGTTAGAGCCACCCAGGTATGCGGATTCGCCCACCGAAATTCCTTGACGACACCTGTGACGGTGATGATTTTGGTCACCTCGAACGCCACGTTGCTGTGGTGGGATAGCGCCGGGGTCGCATTGAAGAGCGCTGCGCCCAGCACGGCCGAAAGAGCGATCAGGCGTACGTTCATCGTGCGCACCTCCCAAGATGTCTTTTGTAGCATATCAGCGGGACTGGCCGCGCGTGTGCGGCCGGCCGTGAAAGGTTCGTTCAGCCCGCTCCCTCACGGTCGCGGTTCGGTATCGGCACTGAATCGCGACCGTGAGGGAGCGGGTTTGGCAGGGCATGGCCCTGCGTTACATGAAGTAGTCTTTTACTTTATCGAAAATGCCCTTCTCGGCGGGCTCATTTTCGACTGGCAGCAGTTCACGAAGCTGTTCGAACAGGCGGCGCTGCTCGCGGGTTAGTTTCGATGGGACACGGATATCCAGGTGCACGTAGATGTCGCCACGGCTGGACGAATTAAGATGCGGAACGCCCAGCCCTTTCAAACGAATCCGGCTGCCGGATTGGGCGCCTTCGGGAATCTTCACCGTCTGCAATCCGTCGAACGTGAGAACGTCCACCGAGGCGCCCAGAGCGGCCTGCGCCAGGTTGATCGGTACGGTGCAGTGCAGATCGTTATCGTGACGCTCGAAGATGGGGTGCTCGAGGACTTTGAGGACCACGTAGAGGTCTCCCGGCGGACCACCATTGGCGCCGGGCTGTCCTTCCTGGGAAAGGCGAAGTTGCGTGCCGTTGTCGACACCGGCCGGAATATTGACCTTGAGCTTGCGATCCCGCCGAAGATAGGCCTCGCCCTTACACTCCTTGCACGGACGGCGCACGATCTGGCCCCGCCCGCCACACTGGGAACACGTCCGGCGCACGGATAGAAACGCCTGCTGGTAGATGACTTCGCCGCGACCGCGGCACACCGGACAGGTGACCAGGCCATCTTCCGGCTCGGCGCCCTTGCCGTGGCAGCGCCCACACTCTTCGAGGCGCGGCACCTGAATATCCGCGGAGAGGCCTCGCATCGAATCTTCGAATCCAATTTCCAGATCGTAGCGAACGTCGTCGCCGCGTTGCGCCCGAGTGCGGCGCTGGCGCGAACCGCCGAACATGTCGGAGAACCCGAAAACGTCGCTGAGGATGTCGCCCAGGTCGGGGAATCCAGAGGCGTCGAAGCCACCATTCCCGCCCGCGGCGGCCACTCCCTGATGGCCGAACCGATCATAAGCAGCGCGCTTCTGCGGATCGCTGAGGACGCTATAGGCCTCGGCCGCTTCCTTGAATTTTTCCTCGGCGGGGTGATTGTTCGGATTCCGATCGGGGTGATACTGCAAGGCGAGCTTGCGGTACGCGCCTTTCAGCGCCGTCTCGTCGCAATCCCGCACCACACCCAGCACCTCGTAATAATCGCGCTTGGTTACGCTCATTTCGACCCTGGCCGAACCGCCACCTTTACCATCGCCGGCCGCAGGAGCCGGCCCTTAAAGTTGTATCCTCGCTGGAATTCCTCGAGGACCGTATGGTCGGGAGCCTCCTCCGTTTCCACCATTTCGACGGCGTGATGGATTTGCGGATCGAATGGCTTCCCCTGGGAATCCATCGGCTCCAGGCCGAGTTTCTTGAGGGCCTCGTAGACTCTTTGGTAAATCAACTCGATCCCGCTGACGTATTCCCTGTCGGAGCTTTCCACTTTGAGGGCGCGCTCGAAGTCATCCAGAACCGGCAGCAAAGTGCGAACGGCCTCGGTGCTGGCGTATTCGAAAAGCTCGACGCGCTCGCGTTCCACTCGCTTGCGGAAATTTTGAAATTCTGCCTGGCCGCGCAGGTAGCGATCGTGCAGTTCGGCCTTTTCCCCGGCTAACTGATCGCGCTCGGATGTGATGGCCGCGAGCGCTGTCTCCGGATCGGCGTACGCGGCTGAGTCTTCACCCACCGGGGTGGGGTCCTGGCTGCTCATTCCCTCTCTCCACGGAAATATTTTCAACTGGTAATTCTAGAATAACATTGGAGGCAAAACTTGAAACCGCTCCATTACTGTCGCGGCTCGGTGTCGGCGCGAGCCGCGACAGTAATGGAGCGGTACTCAAGCGTCTTGGAATGCTCTACCCACGTGCTGCACGGCCGACATCACGCGGCTGTAGTTCATCCGGATGGGGCCGAGGACGGCGATTACGGCGGAGATGCCGCCTGGGAGAACCACTGGCAGACCGATCAGTGAGAGTTCGCCCATCGACGGGTGTGTTTCGGCGAGGCCGACATGCACGGCGATCTCGCCCGTTGGGTTTTCCAGGAAACGGTCCAGCAGCTCCAGAACCCGCTTCTTCTCTTCCAGGGCGCGGAACAGCTCCCGCATCTTTCCCTTGGTGAGATGCAAGTCCAGGCCCACCAGGTTGCTGGCGCCTTCCATGTGCACCTCGGTCGCGGGACCGATGTCGAGCAGGCCTTTAGAGTACAGCAACGTGAGCTTGGTCAGCATGGCGTCGTAGGCGGCGCTGGCATGTTCGAGCCGTTCGGCCAGCTCCTGACGCACGTCCTCCAGGGTCCATCCCGCAAAGCTCCGGTTGATGTAGTTGCGGATGGAGCCAAGTTCGTCGGACGAGACCGCCTCGTCCAGCGTCACCACGCGGTTTCGCACCTGGTGGTCGCGCGTGACCACGACCATCAGCACGCGGTGGTCGGGCAACGCCACCAGTTCGATCCGATCCAGGGCCGGACTCGATTGTGGGATGGCGGCGGCCAGGCCCACGCCGCTGGTCATCTCCGTCAGCATGCGCGAAGTGTGCTCGACTCGCGCCTCCACTGTTTCCAATTGGCCGAATTCGCTGCGCAGCCGCTCCAGTTCCGCCGCCGCCATCCGGCGCAAGCTCAGCGACTGAACGTAACTGCGAAACGCTTTCTCAGTGGGGACGCGACCCGCCGAAGTATGGGGTTGGGAGAGGTAGCCTTCTTCATCCAGATCCGCCATGACGTTACGGATGGAGGCCGCGCTCAAGGCGTCCCATCGCCGGCGCGCGATCGAGCGCGAAGCGACCGGTTCGCCGGTTTCTATGTAAGCCGCGACAATCTCGTGCAGAACCTCACGATTCCGAGGCGTCATCGAGATACAATACTCCTACTTGCAATTCTACGGATCTTTGGCTGCCGCGGTCAAGGCGGTGATGTAGGGCTTTACCCTTATTTGGATGAAGATGAAGAGGTTACTGACCATCGCGGCCGTGTCCACGCTGGAGTTCGGCCAGGCGCCGCCACGAGACGCGACGTACTGGATCGGACGGCTCCGCACCGCGAAAGCCAAGGGCGAATTAATCTACGCGGTGTTCAGCCTGGGGCGCCTCGGGCAGGGCCATCGCTCTGGTGGTAACGCCGCGAGCTTAAGACTAGTGGTGCGCAAACCGGGACTGGCTCGAATTTCGCAAAACCGGCGAAATTCGAGCCAGTCCCCCTTTTGCGCACGGAACCCCCGTAGGAGGGTATTAAGCACTAAGTAGGCCTAAAGGTTACGCCCTAGCCGCCGATAGACGCCATGGGACATGCTCGACGTTTTTAGTTCATTTCGCTGGTCGATGCAAAAGGCGGCGTGGAAGTCGCCTCGCGTTCCAGCCTGGAGCCTGGAGCGGAGCTTGAACCGCGTCGAGGGTGAGCGATATCTCAAAGCGCGGAACTACGAGGTAGCCGAAAAGTATCTCACGCTGGCGGTGGCCGAGGCCGACGAGCGCCGCCACTCGGTCCGGAAAGTTCAGCTTCGATTGTACCTGGCCGAGGCGCAGCGCAAACAGCGCAAGCTGTCTGAGGCTGAGCGGACGGTGCGCACGGCGCTGGAACACACGGCCCGGATCTCGAACCCGTCCGGCTACGTACAGTGCCTGGACGCGCTCGCGGAGGTATTTCACGACGGCGGGAACTTTCCGGCCATGGAACAGGTCCTGCAGGAGGGCGTGCGGATTGAAGCGGCCATGCCGCGTCCCGATCCCTTGAGAATGGCCCGGCGCGTCCACCGATTGGGGATTGCACGCCACAAGAACGGGCGTTCTGACGAAGCGATTCCGGCGCTCGAAAAGGCCGTGGCGCTGCACGAGCAGGCGTACGGCGAGGAGCACACCGAGACCGGGAATCTTCTGACCGATCTGGGTGTGGTTCATCGCGCGCAGGGCAACCACGAGAAAGCCCAGAAATACCTCCGCCGGGCCTTGCGCATCCACGAGAACATGTGCGGCCTGGATTCGGCGGAGACGGTATCGGACCTCCACCACCTGGCGGGAACACTGGAAGACTCGGGCGACGTGGAAGGCGCCGCAGCGCAATACGAGCGGGTGCTGCAGGTCAAGGAGCGCGTGCTGGGCGGCGATCAGGACGAAATCGCGGAGTTGCAGTACAGCCTGGCGGGAATGTACATCGGCTGGAACAATTACGGGCGCGCGCGGGAACTGCTGGCGGAAGCGATCGGAAGCTTCAAGCGGAAGAAAGGCGCGCGGCTGGCGGTGACGTATGAGACTTTGGCCTACGTCGAGGAGTCCTCCGGGCGCTACCTGGAGGCCGTCGCGGAACTCGCGCACGCGGGCAAAGTTTGGGAGTCATGCGGCCCGGAGCGCGCGGTCGAGCTGGCCGAGAACATGCATCATCGCGCCGAACTGCTCGACCAGTTGCGGAAGAGGAGCGACGCGGACTGGCTGCGGGAGAAGGCCGCGGAACTGGTGAAGAGCGCGGGGCAGTCTTCCTGAGCGGGTCCGCAACAGGCAGGCGAAAAAGAGCAGGCCGGGGCCTGTGTTACAAATTCCGCTCGAAGAAATCTAGCATGCTGGCGTTCATCTGGCGCCTAGCCGCCCCGGTGACGGCGTGGGTCTTCTGCGGATAGAGCATGAACTCGAACTCCTTACCCTCCCGCTGTAGCGCGTCCATCATTTGCAGGGTGTTTTGGAATAGGACGTTGTCGTCTTCGAAGTTATGCACGATCATCAGCTTCCCCTTGAGGTTCTTGGCCTGCTGCGGAAGCGCAGTGCTCTGGTAGCCTTCCGGGTTTTCGCTCGGCAGGCCCATGTAGCGCTCGGTATAGATCGTGTCGTAGTTGCGCCAGTCGGTGACCGGCGCTCCGGCGATCCCGCAGCGGAACATTTCAGGGGCGTTGAGCAGAGCGTTGAGCGTCATGAATCCGCCGTAGCTCCAGCCCTGAATGCCGACGCGCTGCGGATCCACGAAACCCATCGAGAGCAGGTGCCCCACGCCCGCCTTTTGGTCGGCCAGCTCCGTAACCCCCAGGTGGTGGTAGATGGATGTCTCGAACACATGTCCGCGCCCGGCGCCGCCGCGGTTCTCCGCCTGCCAGATCACATAGCCCTTGTGCGCGTACGCCTGGTCGATGCTCACCCCCGTCCAGGAATTACGGACCGGAAGCGAGACTCCGGGCCCGCCGTAAACCCTGACAATCGCCGGGTATTTTTTGCCGGGCTGAAATCCGGCAGGTTTGATGACGCTTCCGTGTAACTCGGTGCCGTCGGGACCCTTGAAACTGACGATCTCCGTGTGAAGAATCTCGTACTCGTCGATCTGACTCCGGTCGGCCTCGCGATACACAGCCAGCTCGGAACCATCGCCCGCATGCAGCGTGGTGCGAGGCGGCGATGTCAGGCTGGAATACGTATCGAGATAAAAAGCACCGCCCTGCCCCATCGAAACGTTATGCGTGCCCGCGGCCGAGTCCAGGCGGCGCTTGTCGTCACCGTTCAGCTTCACGCTGTAGAAGTGGGTCTCGAACGGATTCCCCTCGTTCGAGGTGTAGTACACGCGCCCTCCGGCATCGTCCACGCCCGCCACGGCTCGTACTTCCCAGGCGCCCTTGGTCAACTGTTTTACTTTGTGGCCGTCGATCGAGTGAAGATACAGGTGACGAAAGCCGTCGCGCTCGCTCGACCACAGAAACTGTTTGCCGTTCTTCAAGAAGCGCACGTCGCCTTGGAGATTGATCCAGTACGGATCGGCCTCGCGCAGAATGGTCGAAGGCATTCCGGATTCCAGATCAATGGAAAAAAGCTCCAGCCGTTTCTGCACGCGGTTAGTGCGCACCACGTATACGCCGCGCCCGTCCGGCATCCAGCCGGCGCGCGCGATGACGTAGGAGCCTCGTGTATCCCCGACTTCCAGCCATTTTGTCGGACCGCCCGATGCAGCCACCACGCCCAAATGCACGTCCGCGTTGTTGTCGCCCGCCTGAGGATAACGCTCCGGCTCGAACACCGCGCGCTGCTTGAGCAAATCCCCGTGCGGGAACAGGGGTTCGCGGCTGGTGTCGAATTGCAAGTACGCGATCGACTTGGAATCCGGAGACCACCAGTGCGCGGTGCTCAATTCGATCTCCTCCGGATATACCCAGTCCAGGCCGCCATTGCGGAGAGTGTCTCCGCCGTCGGTGGTCAGTCTCGTCTCTTTACGTGTAGCGAGATCGAGCACGTACAAGTCCCAGCCGCGGCGAAACGAGACCGCCTTGCCGTCCGGCGCAAGCTTCGGATCGTGCTCGACCGCCGGTGTCTTGGTGAGTTGCTCCCACTCTCCGTTGCCAACGCGGATCAAGAACAAATCCCCGCCGGATACGTACAACAACTCTTTGCCCGAAGCCGACCACTGCAGGGCGGCCTCGCGCACGCCGCGATTCTCCCACTCGAACGGGCCATTTTCTGGAGCCTTGACGGCCGCGGCCTCCACGGCGTCGGTCGCGATCAGGTTTCGCGAACTCTTGGTGGACGGGTCGTAAATCGACAGACTTTTTTTCAGCTGAAAAACGAAGGTCTTACCATCGGGCGCCCAGATGGGAGGGCCGGGCGCGTCGTCACGGCGCGTCAGCTCATTCACGGATTCAAGCGTGATCGCCTTCTTCTGACCGAAGGCCGGCAAGAGCAGCAGCAGGAACAGAAAGAGCCTCGGCATCGTATTAGAATTGTATCTACTCGCCACTATCCAATGAAACTCACCTTTTGGTGGGCCGCCAAGACGGTCACCGGGTCCATGCACCACGTCGAGACCGGCGGCAAGCAGTACCTTCTCGATTGCGGACTCTATCAAGGCCGGCGGCAGGAATCGTTCGAGCGCAACAGCCATTTCCCTTTTCCGGCCTCAAGCATCGACGCGGTGATTCTCTCGCACGCGCATATCGACCATAGCGGCAACCTCCCGACGCTGGTGCGCAACGGTTTCTCGGGACCGATCTACACTACTCCCGCGACCATCGATCTGTGTCTGGCGATGCTCGCCGATTCCGCGCACCTTCAGCAGAAGG
>JBGPHB010000079.1:0-9597 GCA_041484155.1 Bryobacteraceae bacterium | reverse complement strand
TCGATCAGAATGAGCGGCCAGTGCCGGACGCCACGGTGGTCTTCAAGCTTCCGTTCACCGGACCCAGCGGAACCTTCGGCAAGGGGGAAACCAGTTTCACCGCGATCACCGGGTCAGACGGCCGAGCCTCCACCGTGGGATTGACGCCCAATTCAACCGAGGGGCGGTTCAACATCGCGATCACAGCGTCTTTCAAGAATCTCACCACGCGGGCGGTGGCTTCCCAAAGCAATACGATGGCCGGGGGGCAAATCGGGTCCGCTCGCGGGGGCAGCAAGAAATACTGGATCATAGGCCTGATCGGCGCTGGGGCCGCGGGGGGGGCCGCCGTGGCACTGCATGGCGGCAAGAGCAGCCCGGCTAGCGCACCGCCCACCGGTACCACGCTTGCGGTGGGCACGATCACGGTGGGAGGCCTCAAGTGAGCAACGGTATGTGGCGGCCGTTTTCGATCACGTGGCTGGCTTGGGCGTGCGTGAGCGTGAGCGCCGGGGTCAGCGGACCGGTCAGCGGATACGTCTTCGACGAGGCGGTGGGCCAGGTGCGGCCGATCCTCGGTCTGCCGGGGGGAGCGGTGCTGGGCGCGCCCGTGGTTCTGCCGTTTACTCTGAAGCGAGCGGTGGTCGCATCCTCCGGTTTTTTGGTGGGGGTGGCGCCGTCAGGGCAGGTGGTCGTGGTCACGACGCTGGACGGTGCGGAACCGGCCATCACACCAATCGATCAGGTGGACGCTAATCCCGACCAAGTGGTATTGAACCAGAGCGCGACGGCGGTGGTGCTTTCCTGGAGAGATTCAGCGAAGGTCCAGGTCATACGCGGTCTGCCGGGGAATCCAGAAGTAAGCGCCGCGATGGATCTTTCCCAATTGCCTGGCGATGTGTTGGCGGTGGCGACCGATAGCACCGGGGCCGACCTGTTGGTCGGGGTAAGCCGGCAAGGTTCCGGAGGAGTCTATCTAGTGAGGGTGTCGCGAGATTCTGTCGCGGTGAAGTTTCTTGGTCCTGCCGTGCGTCCCGTAGCTGTGCAATTCCTTCATGCGGGGCGGGATGCGGTGATCGCCGATCAAGGGGCCAACCAAGTTTTCTTGATCAAAGACGTGGCGGGAGCGGCAGAGCAGCGGATTTTGGCCAGCGCGATCGACGGGCTGCATGCGCCGGCAATGCTGGCAGCGAGCGAAGACAAAGACTACGTTCTCGCCGGGAACGCAGACGGGGATCATTTGTTCGTGGTTTCGCTGCAAAACGATTTTGCCTCAACCGTTCAGGCAGTGGATTTGCCTGGCGCCGCGACGCAACTGACCAGGCTAGCGGGCCCGCATCTTTACCTGTTAAGCCAAGTCTCCTCGAGCCCCCAGTACGTCTTCGACAACAGTCAACAGCCTAGGACTTATTTTGTCCCCGCGGACCGTCCACGCGCGGGCTCCACGACGCCAACGATGGCACGGAAGCGAAGGTCCGAGGTGAGTGCTTGCCGGCTGGCCTTGGCGGGTTGTTCTGCGAGTCAATGATTGTCGACGGTCAAGGTGCGGAAAATTTCACAAACGATGGGACGGCTAGCTCCAACAATTCTGACGCTCGCGGCTTTGGCCGCAGTCGGCAAGGGGCAAACTTCGAACCTTGTATTCCAGTACATCGCCCAAGGGCAAAGCGGTGCTACGCAGGTAGCTCCGTTCGGAACGATTATCTTCCCATCCAGCGTCATCGGAAAATCCACCAGCGTGACGTTTCTTGGGCTCAACCAGGGCACCGCGTCAACGGCGCTTACACAGGCAAGCATTAGCGGACCGGGGTTCGCGATGAGTGGCCTGCCGGTCAATGCGTTCATTGCGCCGGGGGGTTCGGTGCAGACCCTGATCACTTTCACGCCGACCTCCCAAGGGGCGAGTACTGGAACGCTGACTCTAACCTTTCAGACCGGCAACAATCCGCCGGTAACGGATGTCTTCGTCCTGAGCGGTACGGCACTGGCGTCTACCTTCGTCTTGAGCTACATAGTGAATCCAGGAGGGAACCAAACGGGGATCACCGCGGGACAAGAACTGGCGTTTCCAAACGCCAGCGTGGGCGGCGCAAACACAGCGACGTTCGTGGTTGCCAACCAAGGCAACGGCCAGGGCACGTTGAACGCGGTCACCTCCAGCGGCCCGCCATTTTCGGTGCTGGGATTGCCGCTGTTGCCAGCGTCCATCGACGCGCAAAAGGAACTACGTTTCACCATCCAATTTCAACCTTTGGTCAGTGGCGCGGCGAGTGGCAGTCTGAAGCTCGACTTGGGCGGCTCCACGATTACCATTGTGCTGTCGGGAAAAGCGGTCGGAGCCAATCTCACTTACAATTTTACAGTCGGCGGCAACACATCGAGTCTCACGCCGGGCCAGACCTTGGCGTTGGGCGGCGCACAAGTCGGTTCGGTTACCAGCGTTACGGTAAGTGTGGTCAATACGGGAGATGCTGCGGGTCAAGTGGGAACCATGTCGGTTACCCCGGCGGTGTTCACGATTATCGGGGCGCCCGCGCTGCCGGCCACGCTTGCTCCGCAGAAATCGATCACGTTCACGGTTCAGTACAGCCCCACCACCAGCGGCACTGTGACGGGTCAATTGCAGATCGACAATGCCCTCTTCTTGCTGAGCGCAACCGCGCTGGGAGCGCAGTTCGCGTTGACCGCGCAGATCGCCGATATTGTGACGTTCGTTGCCAACAACGCGCCCATTAACTTCCCGAATACGGTGGTCGGCGGTCATATTGCGGCGACGATCGACGTCTCCAATACGGGTAACCAACCGTTAACGGTGAGTAATATCGCGGTGAGTGGAGCGGACTTTGTGGGCAGCAGCTATCCGGCACTGCCCATGGTCCTCCAGCCCGGGAAAGACCTAACGTTCAACATCACCTTCACGCCGGATACGCTCGGCATCCGCGCTGGAACGCTTCAAATCGATGGGAGGACTTTCCCGCTACAGGGCAGCGGAAATGCACCGCCGCCGGTTCCAGCAGTGCAGTTCAGCGGGGTGCCGACTCAGGCGAATCCGCTGCAGCAGCCTACCATCAGCCTGAAAATCGCGCAACCTTACGCCTACGACATTTCAGGGCAGTTGACCCTCACGTTCAGTTCCGCGTCTTTCGCCGACGATCCGGCGATCCAATTCGCGACGGGGGGCCGGACAGTCAATTTCACCATTCCCGCCAACTCGACGAACGCAACATTCGGTTCGAGTTCCGCGATGCCCTTTCAGACCGGAACGGTCAGCGGCACGATCGCGTTCACGCCGATCTTGATGGTGGCGAACGTGAACGTCACTCCCGCACCTGCACCGACCACGACCGTTCAGATCCCGTCCGGCCCGCCCCAGATCCTAAGCGTTCGCCTGGGGGCGCAATCAACGACCAGTTTCGAACTTCTGGTCAGCGGCTATGCGGCGACACGGCAGGTTTCGAACATTCAATTGCAGTTCAATCCGACAACGGGTGCTCCGCTCAAGACTTCGAGCTTGAGCGTAGATGCCAGTTCAGCATTCAATACGTGGTATCAGAGCACGACATCACAACAATACGGGAGCCAGTTCACGGTTTCGATTACGATTGTGGTCAACGGAAGTATTACCGATGTTCAATCGGTAACAGCGACCGTAGCCAACAGCGTAGGAACGTCTTCGGCTGTTAGCGTGAACTTGCGATAGGGGTCATCCGGTGCGCACCATCGTTCACTCTTGGCTAACGCGAGTACTTTTTGCGACCGTGACGACGGCCGGTTGGCTGACCGGTCAAGCTCCGCCACTGAAGCAACAGACTGCGAGTTCGAATCCGACCGCGGTACGCGATGTGATCGTCGGTCCCAACGACACTGTAACGGTGATTGCGCTGAACGCGGAAGAAATCAGCAAGCCCTGGCAACTGAACTCCGCTGGAGATCTGAATCTTCCCATGGTGGGACGAATTCACGCGGCTGGAATGTCGGCGGAAGAACTGGAAGAAGAGATAGAGACGCGGCTGAAGAAGTATCTCCGGGATCCGCAGGTCACCGTGTACGTGTCTCAAATCCTGAGTCATCCGGTAACGGTGTCGGGAGGCGTGATGAAGCCCGGGATCATACAGCTGGACGGGCCCACTTCGCTGTTCGGGGCGCTGGTGGAGGCTGGGGGGCCGAAGGACGGCGTGGCGACCGTGAAAATTACTCGGAGTATCGAAAATGGCGCGATCCCGTCGCCGCTGGCCCAAGCGTCGGTGGATGGCAAGTATAGCGTGGCGGAAATTCCGCTGCCGTCGGTGATGTCGGGTGACGGGGATAATGCGCGCTTGAGCGTGTTCCCTGGCGACGTGATCACCGTTCCCACTGAAAAGCGCACCAGAGCGGTCTACATCGTCGGTGAGGTGGTCAAGCCAGGGAGCATTGAGTTGGTGACTCAGGACACGGTAAACCTCACGAAGGCTCTGGCCATGGCCGGGGGATTCACGCGTGTCGCGAAGCCCAGCAAGACGATGATTCGCCACGTCAGCGAGAATGGCTCTGAAACAGCGTTGGCTTTTGTGGATCTGGGGAAGATCATCTCCGGTAAAGCCAAGGACCTTCTACTGAGCGACGGGGATATTCTGGTGATCCCGTCCAATCAAGTGTTAGCCTATCTCCAGCTCACTACCCAGAGCGCGATCACCACCGGCGTATTCATGCTGGGGAGACTGTAAATACCGCCTGTAGCCCCCCTTTTCCTTCGGCCGCCTGGAGTAACTCGACTGTGCGCACTAACGGCGAACGACCCAATTTAGGTAACCGGCAGGTTGGTTTCCCGCAGCCTGCTTCTTCCGCTCCAGTGCTGTTCTATCTGGAACCGGTCGCCGCAGAGCCGGCGCCGAAGCAAGACCGGAAGAAGTCGTTTTTCGACTACTTTTACCTGGCTCGCCAAGGAAAGATCGCGCTTCTGGTATGCACGCTGGCCGGCCTTGCGGCCGCTGTGCTCGTCACGTCACAGGTAGTCCCGATGTACCGCGCACAAGCGACCCTGGAAGTCCGCACCGTCAAGACGGCGGGGACCCTGCTCGAGGCTCCCGACGGGGACGGGTCGCGTGCCGAGGCCCGGCCGGATCTGGAAACTCAGATCCAGATCCTGGAAAGCGACATGCTGGCTCAGCGCGTGCAGGCCAAGCTACGCTCCGAAAATGCGGCCAGGACTTATCAAGCGCACGATATTTTCGCCGGTTGGCGCCGGAGGCCGGCGAGCGAACTACACTCTGACGTCGCCGGGAGGCCCCGGATGCCGGCCGTCAATACCACGGCCGCGGTTCTCGGGAATAGCCGGATCCTTCAGATCACTTGCGAATCGGGGGACTCCGACCTGGCGGCCGATTACGCCAATGCGCTCGCCGGCGAGTATATCCAATACAATTTCGAATCGACCAGCCACGTCGGCACCTGGTTGAATCAGCAGGTACGGGAGGCGCGGGATCAACTGGAACAGTCGGAAAACCAGTTGCAGGCCTACATGCGGCAAGCAAATCTCGTGTATACGGGCGACGATCCGGGAGACAGCGCCGAGCAAAAGAAGCTGCGCCAACTGCAAGAGGATCTCGCCAAGGCGACCGCGGACCGAATGATCAAGCAGGCGGCGATGGAAGTGGCGAAGTCCAGCTCGCTGGAAGCCGTGCCCGCCGTCGTCGACAACGCACGGTTGAGCGGGTACCAAAGCAAGCTGGCGGAGTTGCGGCGCGAGTATGCACAGTTGAGTTCCACTTTTACTGACTCGCACTACAAAGTCGCCGGCGTGCTTGCGCAAATCCACGAGGTGGAAGCGACCATCGAGCGGGAACGGCGCGATATTCTGGACCGTATCAGGAACAATTATGAGGAAGCGAGGAGCGTGGAGCGGATGCTCGGCGTGGCGTATTCCGCGCAGTTGCCCCAGGCGTCGGACACCGCGCGAAAAGGCATTCAGTACGGATTGATGAAGGCGGAGGTGGAAACCAACCGCAGTATTTATCAGGAGTTGCTGCGAAGGGTGAAAGGGATGAGCATCGGGTCAACGTTACAGGCCAACAACACCGCGGTCCTGGATCGAGCCACCGCGCCAGCCGGTCCATTCCTTCCCAACTTGACGCGGAATCTCTCAGCGGGCGCAGGCTTGGGCTTGGTGCTGGGAGTCTTTATCGTTTTCATCCGGGAGTTTATCAATCGCAACTTCAACGCTCCGGGCGAGGCGCCATTCCATTTGGGGGTTCCCGAACTGGGCGTGATTCCCATGCACGAGGCGATCGTCGGCGATCGGGTTACGGCCCGGCTGCCGAAGATGCTCTCCATCGCGGCGAGGGCCGGCAACGGTTCAGACTCAGGGAGCGCTGAACTGGTGACGTGGGAGGACGGGCCGTCGCTGATGGCTGAGGCTTACCGGGGTACGCTGGCATCCATTCTACTGTCGCCCGCAGGCGGCATCCACCCGCAAGTGATCCTGGTTACCAGTCCGGGACGCGGCGAAGGCAAGAGCACCACGGTGAGCAATCTCGGCATCGCCTTGGCGGAGATCAATCAGGAGGTCATCCTGATCGACGCGGATTTGCGCAGACCCAGCCTGCATGCAACCTTTAAGATCGCGAATACGTGGGGCTTGAGCGATATCCTGCGCGAAAAGACCTGGCTGAAGGACTCTCCCCTGGTGGCTTTGGCGAAACCGACCTCGATGGAAGGTCTGCATTTGTTGCCAAGCGGTCCGGGCACCGCGAGCATCTCGAATCTCTTGTACTCGGACCGGATGTGGGAACTTATCGACCGCCTGCGACGGGAGTTCGACACCATCATCATAGACACGCCGCCGATCTCGAGTGTTTCGGATGCGCGGATCGTCGGCCGCGTAGCCGATAGTGCGATTCTGGTCATCCGGGCAGGGATGACCACGCGGGACGCGGCGATGGCCGCCAAGCAGCGGCTCAAGGACGACGGAATCCCGCTGTTGGGTACAGTCTTGAACGCGTGGGACGGAAAAGCAACCTCCCGGTACGGATACGCGTACGGCTCTTATCCACACGGGCGTACGACCACGGACCAACCAAGCTAGCCACTGCGCGCTGGGCGACGAGGCCGTTCGCCGCACGGCAGGCTCCTGACACTTCGATGTCCGACTCACATTTTATTCCCTTCAATCTTCCGTCGATCGGCGAGGAAGAGATTCAGGAAGTAGCCAACGTACTCCGGTCCGGCTGGCTGACCACGGGGGCGTATACCGCCCGTTTCGAGCAGGAGTTTTGCAAACATGTCCAGGCCCGGCACGCCCTGGGGCTGAATTCGTGCAGCGCCGCGCTGCATGTTGCGCTCGCGGCTCTCGGCATCGGCCCGGGCGACGAAGTCATCACGACCCCGATCACCTTTTGCGCCACCGTCAACGCGATCCTTCACGTAGGGGCGACGCCGGTGCTGGCGGATGTGAAGCCGGACGGGAATATCGATCCAGCGGTGATCGCCGAGCGCATTACACCCCGCACGCGCGCGATTATCCCGGTGCACTTGGGTGGCCTGCCGTGCGACATGGACGCCATCTGGGAGCTCGCACGGAAGCACGGGCTGCACGTGATTGAAGACGCCGCACACGCAGCGGGAACGCACTACAAAGGAACGCCGATCGGCGCCAGCACGAAACTACCGATGAGCACAGCCGTGGCCTTCAGCTTTTACGCCACGAAAAACCTGACGACCGGCGAGGGCGGGATGTTGACGATGGGAGACGAGGCGCTGCTTGAAAAGGCACGCCGCCTGGCGCTTCACGGAATCAGTAAAGACGCCTGGCACCGGTATGAGGAGAATGGCTCCTGGCAGTACGACGTGGTGGAGTGCGGATTCAAATACAACCTCAGCGACATCCAATCGTCGATCGGTATTCATCAGTTAAGGAAGCTAGAGACGTTCATCGCGATCAGGAAACAGTGGTCCGCGCTCTACCAGGAATATTTCAGTCCGTTGGAACAAGTGGAGCCGGCTCCCGATTGTAGCGTGGGACGCCACAGCTGGCACCTTTACGTGCTAAGGCTCAATCTCAGGGAACTGTCTATCAATCGCAACCAATTCATGGTCGAGCTGAAGCGCAGGGGCATCGGAGGCAGCGTTCACTTCATTCCGATTCCGGCCCTAACGTTCTTTGCGCCCTGGGCCCACCTGCCTCAGAACCAGTGTCCCCGCGCCATGGAGCTGTATTCGCGGAGTGTTTCTTTGCCGCTGTATCCCGGCATGAAGCAGGAGCAGGTGGAATACGTCGCAAAGACCGTGACCGAAATCGTACAACAGAACCGGAAAGTAGCGCCGCCATCGCGGCTCTACACCACCGCCTGAAGATTTGAGAAAAGCATGCTTGAGTTCTATCGAAAGTACCGGACCGGACTGATCAACATCGCAGTGATAGCGCAGGCTGCGTTGTCCATCCTTTGCGCGTTCCTGCTTCGTTTCGAATATACAATTCCGAAGACGGAAGCAAGCTCGCTATGGACGGGAATCTGGATCGCTGTGGTGGTGAAGGCAATCGCGTTCCGGATCACCGGCTGCCAGAGCCTGGGGTGGCGTCATATCGCGATCTTCGATCTGACGCGCTTACTCATCGGCAATCTGGTTGGATCGGCGCTGTTTGCCGCGGTTTCCTTTGCGATGGTCGGGCCGCATTTCCCGCGGTCGATCTGGGCGATTGACTTCGTGTTGTTCTTCCTGCTGACGGCGGGCTCGCGGGCATCCGTGCGCTGGTACTACGAAACCATCGTTACGGAGATGGCGCGGCGTGGAACCAAGCGGCTGGTGATCTACGGCGCCGGCGCCGCCGGAATCACGCTGGCGCGCGAGATCCGCTCGAATCCGATGGTTGGATACAAGGTGATCGGCTTCATCGACGACGACCCGAGGAAGAAATCCAGGCGCGTGATGGGAGCCCGCGTTCTCGGCTCGGGACGGGGATTACCGGCGATTGCGCAGCGTTTGCGGAAGAGGGAGACGGGGATCGACGAAGTTATTATCGCGATGCCGTCGGCCTCCGGCGCGGCGATTCGCGAGGCGCTCGCCAACTGCCGCGCGGCGGCGGTGATGTGCAAGACCATCCCGAGCGTCGGGGAGCTGTTGACCGGCAAGGTGCTGACCAGCCAGATCCGCAACGTCACGCTGGAAGACCTGCTGGGACGAGACCCGGTGCATTTGGATGAAGGCCTGATCCGGTCCTGCATCAGCGGCAAAGTGGTCATGATTACCGGAGGCGGCGGGTCAATCGGATCCGAGCTGTGCCGGCAAGTGGCTTCCTTTGGCCCCGAAAAGCTGATCATCTTCGAGCGAGCGGAGAGCGACCTGTTCCGGATACATCTGGAATTGGAGGAACGCTTTCCGTCGATTGAGGTGATGGCGGAGATCGGAGACATCCGGGAGTACGCGCGCCTGGATCAGGTAATTCGCAACTATCACGTCAATTCCGTATTCCATGCGGCCGCCTACAAGCATGTTCCGATGATGGAATCCCATCTTCTAGAAGCGGTCAAGAATAACGTTCTAGGAAGCTGGAACGTGGCCAAGGCGTCGTACCGCAACGGCGTGTCGAGTCTCCTGCTGATCTCCTCCGACAAGGCGGTCAACCCGACGAACATCATGGGGCTG
>JBGPHB010000078.1:0-9660 GCA_041484155.1 Bryobacteraceae bacterium | reverse complement strand
TGACAGAAGCGCAGAAAGAAATCTGGCTGGCGGCGCAAATGGGAGGGGATTCAGCGGTCGGGTACAACGAGTCACTGAATCTTCAGTTCCGGGGCGCCTTCAATGTGGAGTTGTTCCGCGCGGCAGTGCGCCAAATCGTCCAGCGTCACCCCATTTTGCTGGCGTGCATTAGCCCCGACGGCCAGTCCCAACTGGTGAGCGCGGACACGCAGTTCGACGTTCCGATATTTGACCTGAGCGCCCAGGCCGAAACCGAACGGCAGAGCGAGTTGGGAGAGATCATCGAGCGCGAGGTCTCCACGCCCTTCGAGCTCACCACAGGGCCACTCTTGCGCGTGCGCATCGTTCGGTTGTCGAACGAACATCATGTAGTGATCTGGACCGCGCACCACGTCGTTTGTGATGGCTGGTCGGGCGGGCTGCTGGTCAGCGAACTAGCCACGATCTATTCGGCTTTGCAGCAAGGTATTCAGCCGGTCTTGGCAGCGCCTGCGGCTTTTCGGGAATATGCGTTGGCCGCCCAGGCCGACAGTCCAGAAGTTCGCGATGCGACCGACTACTGGCGCCGCCAATTTGCCGAAGTACCGCTGCCCCTCGATCTTCCCACCGACCGTCCCCGGCCGGCGGTGCGGTCAGCCCGGGCCTCCACGGTAAAGCTGGCATTTGAAGCGTCCGTTCATCAGTTACTCAAACGCACTGCTGCGCAGCAACGCACCACGGTGGTAGTGCTGCTGATGGCCACGCTGAAGACGCTGCTGTACCGCTTGACGGGCCAGACGGATCTGGTCCTTGGTCTGGGCGTGGCCGGTCAGGCAGTGACCGGTAAGAACCACCTGGTGGGACATTGTTTGAACACTCTGCCGGTTCGTACTCGCCTTCAGCCGGACGCAAGCTTTCAGGAGAATCTGGCTGCGGTGAAAAAGAACGTGTTGGACGCCTTTGATCACCACCAGTCCACGATTGGTGGAATTCTCCAGCACCTCGCCGTGCCGCGTAGCCCTGGTCGTTCGCCCCTCGTCGAGGTGCTGTTCAACGTGGATCGGGATGCGGGTACGGCCGAATTTCCAGGTCTCACTTTTACGCTTGACCGGAACCCCAAACGCGCACTTCATTTCGATCTATTCTTCAACTTCGTCGAAGGAAAGCGCGGGCTGTATGTAGAGTGCGATTACAACACCGACGTGTTTGACGCTTCGACCATCGAGCGCTGGATAGGGCACTACCAATACTTACTGGAAGGCATCGCGGCCAACCCGGCGCAAACCCTGAGTAAATTACCGATCCTTACGGACAGCGAGCGTAATGAACTGACCCGTAAGTGGAACCAGACCAGCGTAGAGCTTCCGCGCTTCCGGACACTCCACGAGTGGTTCGAGTACCAAGCCACGAAGACGCCGGCGACGCGAGCTCTGACCTCCGAAGGCAAGCATCTGACGTATCGGGAACTTGACCGCCGAGCCAATCAGGTGGCGCATCATCTAAGAGGACTGGGCGTCGGTCCGGATGTGCTGGTCGGCCTCTGTGTCGAGCGTTCACTCGATATGGTGGTTGCGCTGCTTGGTATCTTGAAGGCGGGCGGCGCCTACGTTCCTCTGGATCCCTCGTTTCCGCCAGATCGTCTAGGTTATATGGTGGAAGACAGCGGGATGCGAGTCCTGATCACGCACCGCAAGTGCGACACCGCGCTGCCGATCCGCCCTTCCGTAGTGGTCCGCATCGATGCGGATTGGGACCAAATTGAAGCGCACAGTGGGGATAGCCCACGGTCGCCCGACGCGAATCCCGACGGCCTCGCCTACGTGCTCTACACATCCGGTTCGACCGGAAAGCCCAAGGGTGTGGAGATACCGCACTGCGCCGTCGTCAATTTTCTTGCTTCGATGCAACGTGAACCGGGCTTCACGGCAAACGATACTCTGTTGGCGGTGACCACCTTGTCGTTTGACATTGCGGGTCTTGAACTCTACCTGCCGCTGGTCACGGGCGGCAAAGTCGTGATTGCCAGCAGCGACGACGCGCACGATCCCGTGCTTCTGATGAAGCGAATGCGCGAGTTCAAATGCACGGTAATGCAGGCAACGCCGGCCACATGGCGGGCGCTGGTGGATGCCGGATGGAAGGGCTCGCCGAATCTCAAGCTGTTGTGCGGCGGCGAAGCCATGGCCGGTGATCTGGTGGGGGAGCTCCTGCCTCGGTGTGCCGAGCTGTGGAATATGTATGGCCCGACAGAGACCACCATCTGGTCGACTCTTCACAGAGTGACTTCCGCTGAAGGGACGATTCCGATCGGGCGACCGATCGCCAATACTCAAGTCTTTCTCCTGGACGCGAATCGGAACCTGGTTCCGGAGGGCGTCGTTGGCGAATTGTGTATCGGCGGCGTTGGCCTGGCGCGGGGTTATTTGAATCGTCGGGAGCTCACCGCGGAACGCTTCATCCAGAATCCGGTCGATCCCAGCGCGCGGCTGTATCGCACTGGCGATCTGGCGCGGCGGCTGCCTGATGGGACTCTCGAGTGTTTGGGCCGTCTCGATGACCAGGTCAAGGTTCGCGGGTTTCGCATCGAACTTGGTGAAATCGAAACCATATTGGGTCGCCACGAGGCAGTAAGGCAGTGTGCGGTGATCGCACGTGGGGAAGTCGCGAGCGAAAAATTGCTAGTAGCGTATTTCGAATCACAGGCGGTTCCGCCGCCGGACGTCGCCACTCTGCGTGCGCACCTTAAGAAGGACCTGCCGGACTACATGATTCCCTCCGCATTTGTCCTCCTGGGCAAGTTGCCACTCACTCCGAACGGCAAGATCGACCGCAAGGCCCTGCCAGCCCCGAAAGAACGGTCGATTGAGATCGGAGGAAAATTCATCGCCCCAAGGGACGCCCTCGAACAGGCGCTCGCCCAAGCCTGGTCGAAGGTTCTGAAGACACCGCAGGTAGGAGTGCGCGATAACTTCTTCGACATAGGTGGACATTCACTCGCCGCGGTGCGCCTGTTGACGGAAATCCAAAAGTTGACCGGCAAGACCTTGCCCTTGGCAACCCTTTTTCAGGCATCCACGGTCGAGACATTGGCCGAAATCTTGCGAAAAGAGGGCTGGACGCCATCTTGGTCGTCACTGGTACCCATACAGCCGCTCGGATCGAAACCACCGCTGTTTCTGATTCACGGCGCCGAAGGCAATGTTCTGCTTTACCGGGACGTCAGTCAACATCTTGGGCCAGACCAGCCCGTTTACGGCCTGCAATCGGAAGGTTTGAACGGCCAGGGACCTCCGAAAACTACCATTCAAGCCATGGCGGCGCAGTATGTGAAGGAGGTCATGAGCGTTCAGCCGCACGGGCCATATTTCTTCGCGGGTTACTGCCTGGGAGGAACGATTGCGTTTGAAATGGGCCAGCAACTCAAGGCTCTGGGCGAGACAGTCGAGCTCGTGATGATGCTAGATACCTATAACGAGAGCGTGGTCTCCCGTTCCAAACTGCTCCTGCAAGCGCCCTTGCATTTCGTCCAGAACGTTTGGTATCACGGCGCCAACTTGTTTTCGATTCGATCGAAGGATCGCAAAAGGTTCCTAGTCGAAAAAATCGACATTGAACGGGGCCGTCTGGGAATCAGGCTGCGTGCGCTGTCGCAGGCGCTCCGTCACCGGGACCGCCAGGACGCGAAACGGAGTTATCCGCATTTGTTGATCAAGAAAGTCAATGACCGGGCAGCGTCACTCTATGCCCCGCGAACCTACGACGGTCGCGTGGCCATCATCCGGTCCAGAGGATATTTCACGGGGCTCGCCAGCCCGAGCTTGGGATGGAGTGGCGTTGTTCCCCACAACCTGGAAATCCATGAACTGGCGGTGTACCCGAAGGGTATGCTGGTCGAGCCATTCTGCCGTTCTTTGGCGGAAACCTTGAAGCTGTGCTTGCGGCGCGCGTAGACTGGGTGGACTACGGAGAAGGTACCACCGCGCGCGCTCCATCCGAATAGGCGCTCTCATTCTTGCCGGCGTCAACGGCCGTGGCGACATAGTAGTACGTCTGGCCAGACTTGACGGTGATGTCGGTGTAGCTGGTCTCGCCGATGAGAGTCAAGTTCAGTTTTACGTACGGGCCGTTCTCCGACGTCGCACGGTAGAGGTTATAGCCAATCACCATCGGGGACGTACTGGCCACCCAGCTTAGCGACACGGTGTGGCCATTGCCAGTGGCGCCGCTCACGCAGCTTGCTCCCAACATGGCGTTCAGTACTCGCTGGACCAAGGCCACATCGCATATGCCGTTGCCCAAGACATTCGCCGTGCAGGGCGATCGGCCGAGTGCCAGGTTTACGGCGACATTGAAATCGGCAATATCGACTGTTCCATCGTGGGTGAGGTCGCAGACGTTCGCGCTCTGCGCCCATGCCGATGCGGAAAATAGCCAGGCTGTGAAAGTCCAGCAAACGGCCCTACGCATCCGCGGAACTCTCGGGAAAAACTGAGTACGGTATGAATACTGCACGGACGGCCTCCGTCAGGCTCAGAAATACTTTACTCGAGTATATAACAACGGACTGTTAACTTACAAGGGGCTTAATTAGTATCGGATTTGCCGCTTGGCGATATTTCTTACGCGAGGCCAACTGTTTACGCGATGTTGCAATATCAAGATCTGACCGACGAGCAGTGGGAAGTCCTTCACCGGCTCATTCCGGAACCGGAGCGGCGCGAGGATGGGAGGGGGCGGCCCTGGAAAGGACGCCGTGAAGTCCTCAATGGAATTCTCTACATCTTGCGCACCCGCGCCGCGTGGGCGGACCTGCCGGATTGCTACCCGCCGTATCAGACTTGCCACCGCCGCTTTCAGCAGTGGGTCCGCTCCGGCGTGATGCAAAGCGTGGTGGAGGCTCTCGACGAGGACCTGCGCGTAAAGGGGGCACTGGATACGCAAGAGGCTGCGATCGATGTGCCGGTTCGCGTTGGCTCATGGCCGGAAGTCCGCGCTCTGAATTCCGGGAGCGATGGGGGAACTCTCTCCCCGAAACCGACCCGTTCGGCAACCGCCCTGCTCGAAGAAAGAAGTCGCAGGTAGCCGTTGGGGAACGAACCATGGAAAATGCGTTGCAGCGCGGTCTTTTATTGTCACTAATGTCTGAACGTATATAATACGTTCAGAATCATGCCACCAACGCTGGATCAACTCGAACGGGAAAAACGTGGCTTGCTGCAGGCCATGTCGCGCCTGGGAGATCTTCGGCCAGGTTCGATTAGCGGGATGGTGCGCCGCTGCGGAAAGCCGGTCTGCCACTGCGCCAAGCGCGGTGATCGCGGACACGGGCCCAACCTCCGCTTGACCTACAAGGTGGATGGCAGGACCATCAGCCAGGCATTGCCGACCCATGGGCTGGTTCGCAAAGCCAGGCGGGAAATCGCTCAATTTCGGCGCTTTCAGCAACTCGCGCGTCTCTTTGTACAAGTGAGCGAGCGCATCTGCCGCCTTCGTCCGGACCAGCCTCAGCGATCCGACAAGTTGGTCCACCGGGCGAAAAAGTGAGATCACGTGCCCAGTCCTTCCTCGTAAGATTATGGTAATAAAGACTTCTGCTTGGCCCCTGGCGTGCACCGATACTTCATTCTTGCCTATGAAGATGAATGGTGTGGTTTTGGCTGGAACCGCGGCTGACGCAAGTGGAAGTCTGAGCGTTCCGGAATGCGAGCACGGAATCGGCTCCGTGATCACGGCGCTCGATTCCCCCGCATTGATTGAGGGAGTGGGGTTAAAGCCCTTCTCGCTCTGGCCGGACGATCGTGGCTATTTCCTGGAAGTGGCCCGTTTGGGTCAGGGCCTGCCCGCCGGTTTTCCTCCGGCCTCCACGCAAGTCTCCGCCGCTCTGAGTTTCCCGGGTACCATCAAGGCCCTCCACTATCACCGCCACCAAACGGATTGTTGGGTCCCGGCGATGGGCATGTTCCAGGTGGTTCTGGTCGACCTTCGGACCGAGTCGAACACCTTCGGCCGCCGTAATACGATCTTCGCCGGCGAACTCCGCCCCTGGCAGGTCCTGATTCCTCCGGGTGTGGCACACGGCTACAAGGTAATCGGCACGGGACCGGCGATGCTGGTTTACGTTACGGATCGCCTCTACAATCCCGCCGATGAGGGCCGAATTCCGCACAACGATCCATCCATCAAATACGACTGGGAAATACAGCACAAATGAGAATTCTGGTTACCGGAGGCGCCGGGTTCATCGGCTCCTGTTTCGTCCGTCTACTGATCGCCGAGCGCCCGGACATTGATGTTCTCAACCTCGATAAGCTCACCTACGCCGGCAACTTGGAGAATCTTGCTTTCGTCAGCGAGAATCCGCACTATCGTTTCGTCCGAGGCGACATCTGCGATGCTGAGCTGGTCGATGGGGTCTTCACGGAATGGAAGCCGGAGGTGGTCGTTCATTTCGCCGCCGAGTCGCACGTCGACCGAAGTATCTTCGCTCCCCTGCCTGTTCTGGAGACCAACGTCCGCGGCACCTTCACGCTGCTCGAATCCGCTCGATCCCACGGGCTTCAGCGTTTTCTCCACGTCTCCACCGACGAAGTTTACGGCAGCCTGGAACCGCCGCTCGAAGCAGACGAAGCGTTTGCGCTCAATCCCAGCAGCCCGTACTCCGCCTCCAAAGCCGGCTCCGACCTGCTGGCGCTGTCCTACGTCAAGACCTATAAGCTGCCCGTGATCGTCACCCGCGCGTCGAACAACTATGGGCCGTATCAGTTTCCTGAAAAGCTCATTCCGCTGATGATTTCGAACGCCTTCGAAGACCGCTCGCTGCCGATCTATGGAGATGGCACGCAAGTGCGCGACTGGCTGTTCGTCGAAGATCACTGCCGCGCGATCCTTACGCTGGTCGAAAAGGGCCGCGA
The DNA here is from genome assembly GCA_041484155.1 of Bryobacteraceae bacterium. Classification (GTDB taxonomy): domain Bacteria; phylum Acidobacteriota; class Terriglobia; order Bryobacterales; family Bryobacteraceae; genus Palsa-187. Next base: position 2,770 of record JBGPHB010000078.1, on the reverse strand, counting down.
GGGCCAGATCTACAACATCGGCGGCAATCGCTCGCTCCCGAATCTCGATGTCGTGCGGAAGATTCTCGCCGCTGCCGGAAAACCCGAAAGTCTCATCAAGCGCGTGGCTGACCGCCCTGGTCACGACCGCCGCTATGCGCTGTCGAGTGAAAAACTGATCCGCGAGACCGGCTGGCAACCGTTAACGTCGTTCGAGGAAGGCCTCCGCGGCACCGTTGACTGGTACCGTTTCAACTCCGAGTGGGTACAACATGTGAAGTCCGGCGCGTATCAAACCTACTATGCTCGCAACTACGAAAACCGTGTCGGCGAGCTTGCCGGCGTCCTCGGCAGCCAGGGTTGAAATCCTGGCGCGTATTCAGGATTAACGTAGACTGCATGCCCGCTTGCTAACGCGCGCGGTTCAGTGCGATCAATCAGCCACTTACCGAACCGCGACCGTCAGGAAGCGGGCCGAAGATGGTCTAGGGCGACGTAAGTCCATTGCCTTACGTCGTCTAAGTTATTCCCTTGCCTTGACGTAATACACTCTGGACTCTCCACTACGGCTCGTACCGAAATGCGCGATTCAAATTGCCGGGGTATAGTTAGGTTTGAACTCATACAACGGTACCGGTACTTCCTCGGAGTCGTCTTCCATCTGCGGCGGGACCTATCCCTGGTTCGCCTTGCGGGTTCGTTCGAAACACGAACGAATCGCAGCCCTGCATCTGCGAGAGAGGGGCTACGAGGAATTTTCTCCCTCGTATAAAGCGGTCACGCAGTGGTCTGACCGAAGGAAGACCATCGACCGGTTCCTGTTCCCCGGCTACGTCTTTTGCCGTTTCAACCCTCAAGATCGCTTGCCGGTTCTTACGACGCCTGGCGTGGTTGACTTGATCGGGTTCGGAGACGGGCCGGCGCCGATTCCCGACCACGAAATCGAGCAGGTTCGAACCATGGTTCGGTCAGGGCTCCTGGTTACTCCGTGGCCCTTCCTTGAAGTAGGGCAGACGGTATTGCTGGAGCGCGGGCCGTTGGCGGGCTTGGAGGGCATTCTCGAAGAGGTCAAGGGAAAGTTGCGGGTTGTGGTTTCGATTCGCCTGTTGCAGCGATCGGTGTCCACCGAAGTGGATCGGGCCTGGATCCGCCCGCTGGGGCCGTCGCGTTCGAACGCGCCACCTCCTCGCGTCGCGCAGCCTGGTCTAGTCCACGGCTGAGACTGTTTTGGCCAGAGCCCACCGCGCGTGTTCCGCCACGATCTGGTCCGGGTGCCTTGCCAACAGCTCGAGTGGCTCGCGAAACCGCTCCGCGTTGGCGTTGCCCATCGCAACCGCCACGTTGCGCAGGAACCCGGCGTATTTTGGCCGTGCCAGCGGACTCGCCCGAACCATCCGCCGGAACTCCGCTTCGGTAAGGTGCGCTAGCTCCTCCAGCGATCGCGCAAATGGCTCGGATTCGAACGCGCTAGTGAACGGAGCGCGTGCGTTCCACGGACAAACGTCCTGGCAGATGTCGCAACCAAAGATGTGGGTACCCATCGCCTCGCGATGCTCTTCCGGGACAGATCCGCGCAGTTCGATGGTGAAGTACGAAATGCAACGGCGCGCATCCAGGGCCCAGTCCTCGCCGTCCGGAACAATCGCCTCGGTCGGGCAGGCCTCAATGCAGCGCGTACAGGTGCCGCAGCGATCCGCCGGCGGCGAATCCGGTTCGAGATCAAGCGATGTGATCACTTCGCCCAGGAAAAACCACGATCCCATCGGCTCGTTGATCAAGCAGGTATTGCGGCCGATCCAGCCGAGTCCTGCCTGACGTGCGAAGCTGCGCTCTAGCAGGGGCGAGGTGTCCACGCAGACTTTCCATTCGAACGTTTCGAATTCCAACAAACGGCGGACCAGCTCATCAAGGCCGCCGCGCAGGACCTCGTGGTAGTCCTCGCCCCAGGCATAGCGCGAGACCAGGCCCTGCTCAGCCAGTACGGGGTTTGAGGGCCGGTTGTACAGCTTTCCCACGCAGATCACCGACCGCGCGCTCGGAAGGAGGTTTCGCACGTCGCGACGCACTTCCGCACGGCGATCGGTCAGGTAGCGCATCTCGCCGGCCATGCCCAGCGCCAGCCAGGCTTCGTAACGCGCGAAATCGCCGGGCGGATCGGCTGCGGCGATGCCCGCCAGCTCAAAGCCGCATTCGCGGGCGAGCAGCTTGATCGTCTCCGCTCGCACGCTACTCGCTCTTCGCGAACCGGCGGAAGAAGCTCTCCGGCTTCCAGTGAGGCCGGTCGCTGGCATTCGCCACGCGCTGCCCGAGGTCCAGAAGAATCCGGTCGAACTGGGCCGCCGCGTCGGTGTCCACCGGTTGATTCACGTCGTCGGACGGCGCGTGATAGCGGCTTTTCAGCCATTCCTTGGCGACCTTTTCTTCGGGCGATCCTTTCTCGTAGCCGAACTTGAACGCCAGCGCCGGCACGCCCTCGCGAATGAAGCTGTATTGATCGCTGCGGACGAAAAGATTCCGGTCCGGCTCCTGGTCCGGCTGCACCGTCACGCCGGCGCTCTTGCACGCTTCCCGGATTTGACCCCCCAGCGTGGATTCACCGAGCCCCTGTACCTCCAGATACTTCAATGGAAACAGCGGCAGGAACATATCCATGTTGATGTCGGCGACGATGCTACTCCTGAGAACAGTCGGATGCGAGGCGAAGTACCGCGAGCCCTGCAAGCCTTTCTCTTCGCCGGTCACCGCCACGAACAGCAGGCTGCGCTTGAGCTTGATGTTCCGTTCCTTGATC
>JBGPHB010000077.1:0-9747 GCA_041484155.1 Bryobacteraceae bacterium | reverse complement strand
CTGCGTGGTCTTTGACATTGCTCCTCTGAACCGAGCCCAATACGGCAAGTTCGTGGGACGTATTTGGGCCGATGACACCGGCTACTCTATCGTTCGTTTCAATGGCATCTATATCCAGGCGCCGGCGCAGAAGGGCGTCGTTCCCGACCGCTATTTCCACTTCGACAGTTGGCGGGTGAGCGTCGCGCCGGGGGAGTGGGCGCCCGCCCAGATCTACGTCGAGGAACAGGCCACGCCCGGCAAAGGCAACACGGGGACGCCGCGCTTCAAGGCCCAGACGCGCATCTGGGATTACAACTCTGCGCCCACCAATAGACTCGACGAGCTGACCGACATCTCCATCGAGAGCGCATCGGCAGTCCGGGATCAGACCTCATCGAAAGACAATTCGCCGCTCGAAAGTCAGCGGTCCTGGGAACGGCAAGCGGAGGAAAACCTGCTCGCGCGCCTGGAAAAAGGCGGGCTGCTCTCGCCTCCGGGCCCGGTGGATGAGGTGCTGAACACCGTGGTGAACAACCTGGCCGTCTCCGGAAAACTCAGCGTGGATGCGCGCTGCCGCGTGCTGCTCACAACGCCGCTGGAGACCTTTTCCATCGGCCACACCATCGTCATCAGCCGCGGGCTCATCGATGTGCTGCCGGACGAGGTAAGCCTCGCGTTGGTGCTGGCCGACGAGCTTTCCCATATCGCCCTCGGTCATCGCACTCAAACTCAGTTCGCGTTTCACAACCAGACCATCGTGAGCGACGCGGAACTGCTGCAGCACTTCCGTTTCCAGCGGTCGACCGAGGAGCTGGCCGCCGCGGGCAAGAAGACCATCGAAATCATGCGGGCTTCGCCGTATCAGAATACGGCCAACGCCGGCTTGTTCTTGAAATCGCTCGCGAGCCGAGGTACGGCGCTGCCCCGTTTGCTCCAGGCGAACCTCGGTAATCAGGTGGCGAATACCGAAGCGCTCGGCCGCCTCGCGGAGTTCGCCGACCCTGCGCCAGCGCTGGAAGAAGCAAAACTAGAGCAGATCGCCGCTCTGCCGCTGGGCTCGCGAGTCAAGCTGAACCCGTGGAATAACCAGATCGTATTGGTGAAGACCCGCCCCATCGCGCTGCTCTCGCCGCGGGAGAAGATGCCGTTCGAGGTGACGCCCTTCGTTCTATATTTGGCTCGCCAGTGACGCGAGGTGTTCCCCGGTCGTCTGCTCCACATCGGCGTGCAAGCTGTTTCCGTGAGCATCCATGGTCACGATAGCGACAAAATTGTTGACCCGCAGATGCCACATCGCCTCGGGGATCCCGAACTCCATCAGGTGAACGCCCAGCACTTTCTCGATGGAGCGCGCGTAGTATTGCGCCGCCCCGCCGATCGCGTTTAGATACACGGCGCCGGCATCCTTCAACGCGCCCAGCGTCTTCTTTCCCATCCCACCCTTGCCGATCACCGCACGCACACCGTAGTTGCGGATAATGTCCGCCTGGTAGGGCTCTTCGCGGCTGCTGGTGGTCGGACCCGCCGCTTTCACGGTCCAGACGTCGCCTTGCTTGAGCATCACCGGACCGCAGTGATAGAGCACCGCGCCGTTCAAGTCCACCGGAGGCGGATTCTTCATAAGGTGCGCGTGCACGTTGTCGCGTCCTGTATAGACCTCCCCGCTGATCAGCACCACGTCTCCCACCTTCAGCGCCCGCACGGTCTCCGCTGCGAGCGGCGGCCGAAGCACTACCTCACGACCTGTAAGCGGGAAGCCCTCGCCGGCAGCCATCTTCTGCACTGGCCGCGCGGGATCGCGGTAGAGCCAGCTCGTGATCGCGCCACTGGCCGCATCCAACGTGATGCCAAGCCGCCGATACGCCCAACAATCGTACGCCACGGAGATGTAGAAACACGCCGGCAGCCGGTTCGCCGCCGTGATCTTGCATCCGATCAGCGACGTGTTCCCGCCGAAGCCCATCGCTCCCACGCCGATGCGATTGGCTTCCTCCATGATGCGGGCCTCGAGTTGGGCAAGCTCCGGCACTGGATTCACGTCGTCGAGAGTGCGAAATAACTGGTTCTTGGCGAGTGCGTAACCGTGCGCGCGATCGCTGCCGATGCACACCCCGACCGCGCCCGGCGCACATCCCTGTCCCTGGGCCTGCCACACGGCATGCAGGATGGACTTGCGGACGCCATCCAGGTTGCGGTCGGCGCGTCCCAGATGATCCAACTCGGCGGGCAGTGAGTACTGGATGTTCTTGTTCTCACAGCCGCCACCCTTGAGGATCAGCTTCACTTCGATCTCGTCCCGCTCCCACTGCTCGAAGTGGATCACCGGCGTCTCGACGCCCAGGTTGTCGCCCGTGTTCTTGCCGCTCAGTGAGTCGACGGAGTTCGGGCGCAACTTGCCTCGCCGCGTGGCTTCGGCGATGGCCGCGCGAATCGCTTTCCGCAGTGAGATTTGATTCACGCCGACTGGCGTATGCACCAGGAACGTCGGCATGCCGGTGTCCTGGCAGATGGGCCCTTCGTCCTCGATGGCCATATCGATATTCGAGGCAATCACGCTCAGAGCTTGCGAAGACTGTGTGCCTGCGTTCTCACCGCGGATCGCCACGCCCATCGCCTGCCGCACGTCCGGCGGCAGGTTGGTGGAGGTCTGGGTGATCAGTTCCACCAGGCTCTCTTCAAGAAATTGCATTCTCTTTCCTTCCACAACCCCGCCCTGACGGGCGGGGCTTTCGCACGTTTGCGACCGCGCCCCGCCCACCACGCTGCCAACGGCGCAAGCCCCGCCCGTCAGGGCGGGGTTGAAATCCGCGGAATCGGCTACTTGTCCGACCACACCGCCAGCTCATTTCCGTTCGGGTCGGTAAAATGAAACCGCTTGCCGCCCGGAAACGAAAAGATCGGTTTCACGATCACGCGTCCAGTGGCGGCGACTTTCCCTTCCAAGGTGCTGAGATCGTCGGCGCATAGTACAACCAGCGCGCCCCCGCCTCGTTTCACTTCCGCCGTCTGGAATCCGCCGGTCAGCCGGCCATCCGCGAAGCTGGTGTAGTTTGGACCATAGTCTACGAAAGTCCAGCCGAAGACATCGCTGTAGAACCGTTTGGTCGCGGCGATGTCGGTCGCCGGAAATTCAATGTAGTCGATGCGTCGGTCGTTTGAAAGTGTGCTCATGTTTCCAGGTTAGGGGCCAAGCGGTCCGCGGGATTGGAAAAAACGGTCACCTTACGTAGGAGCCTGGAGTCCGGCCTGCAAATTCACGGAACTCATTAATGAAATGAGCCTGATCGTAGTAACCGCAATCGAGCGCCAGTTGCGCGAACTCACCTCCGCTGTCCGTTAGTCGCGAAAAGGCATGCCGGAAACGGAGTACCCGCGCCAGAAACTTTGGAGTCAGTCCCGCTTGTTCCAGGCAGACGCGCCGGAATTGCCGCGCGCTCAAGCCGGCCTGAGTCGCCAGCTCATCCAGGGAGACGAGGCCGCGGCGGCGCTCCATCCACGCAATCGCGCGCTGCACCGGACTCGCGTACAGTTCCGGATCGAGAAAAGCCTCGAACGCGCGAGCATACTCCTCAACCGACGTAGCCTCCGCGATCAGGTCTAACACCCGCCGCGCTCGGACGCCCCACAGGCATTCGAGCGGCAGAATGCCGTTGGTAATTCGATCTCCCGGGATGCCCAGATGCTTTTGCCACGCCCCTGGACGGAACCGGACGCCCATCAGCAACTGACCGGCGGACAGCGGGAAATCGCGGTAGCTCGTCATCGCCCCGACTACGTTCAACTCCACTGCTCCGCTGCTCCTTGAAAAGATAATGTCGGCACAACCGTCCGGAGTCACGCGATGGACGGGATCGTCAACCGCCGGGATGGTCCAAAAACACTCGATGGATTCAGCCCAATTTGGCGACGGCGCAATCTCTCGATAGGGAACCATACGATTAGCGCCGCCATGCGGCGACGTGTACTCGCGGAGGAAGCTGCGCGTGGGCCAGATCCAGCTCGTCACGCAGAATCGGAATCGATAACGAAGTCGTGTTCGGCGCCGAAGGATAGTTCTGGCTGAACGAAATCTTGATGGCGCGCCCGTCCGGGCGCTTGTCAGCCGTGTCGTCCGGCGGCGTCTCGAGACCGACGTAGCGTAGCGTTAACGTTTCACGTGAAATCGAAAATCGGACCAGCGGCACATAGGTGTCGAACAGATGCTGACCGGTACCAAGCTTGTGGACCGACCACCATTCCACCTCTTCGGCGCCGCGAGAAGCGACCCACAGCGCGCCATCCATCGTCTGGCCGTCCACGCCTGCCAGCGCGACCGAGTAAATCGGTTTTTGTTTGAGATCGACGCCGAGGGGCCAGGCTTCCAAAGTCAGGGTCGCCTCGACGCCGATGTCGTCGATGACATGCTTGGATTGCACGGTTTTGCGCAGCACCAGCCGTTCGTTGGGCGGCCGCCCGGGGACACGGGCATCGGTGACTTCATAGGTCACATTCCGGATCTCGACCGTCGCTGCGCCATCCTTGGAGGCGTAGGAGATGCTTGAGGAAGATTGCGCCTGGACCGGCTTGACTGGTTGCGCAACCAGCACGGCCATCGTGCCGATCAGCAATATCAGAACCCTGTGGGGCGGGCAGTCCTGCCGGCAAGCCGGCCTCCAGGCCGGCTTTCTTCGGCTGCATCGGGACAAGAAAGCCGGCCCGGAGGCCGGCTCGCCGCCATGACTGGCTGCCCCACAGGCCGAGGTAGACAAGAATTCGGTCACTCTAGTAGTACAGTGTATACTGTCCCTACTTGGAGGGCAGATGACCTCGCGAATGAATCTTGTTTGGATGATCGCGGCCGTTGCAGTCGCGGCCCAGGCGCAAGCGCCGCAGAAAATCACCATCAATTTCCCGACCAGGAGCGGATCTTCCTGGCCGATCTTCATGGCCAAGGAGGGCGGCTATTACCAGAAGTACGGGCTCGACGCCACGGTGGTGTTTGGTGTTCATCCCGCTGGCATCGCGATGATCATCAGCGGTGAGGCTCAGATGACCAACTACTCGCTCGAAACCGCGATGCAGGCCAGCGCCCGGGACGGATCTCTGGTTGTCGTGGGGAGCTGGCTCAACAAGGCGGTATTCGCCTTGATGTCGCGCAAAGAGTTCACGCGTGTCCAGGAGCTGAAAGGCAAGCGGCTCGCGGTCAGCCAGTATGGCGACGCGCCGACGAACTACACCATCGCGCTCATCAAGAAGTCCGGGCTGAGTTCCAGAGACGTGCAGTGGGTCCCGGTCGGCACCGATGTGAACGGACGGGTTGCGGCTCTCGAGAGCGGCCGCGCAGACGCAACGCTTCTGACGGCCCCCACTTACTTCAAACTCGAAGAAGCCGGTTACAAGAATCTGGGGAATCTCGCCGATCATGACGACATCTTCGCCGCGACCACCTACTTGATGAAGAAGACCACCGTCGCGGCCAATCCCAAGCTGCCCGAGCTGCTGATCAAGGCGCACGCGGAAGCCATCAAACGTTTTTATGACGACAAGGATTTCGCGGTGAAGGCGTACATTGCGTACGACAAGCAGGCGCAGGCGGACGTGGAGCGGTTTTACGACATCTACAAGAAGGCCAACCTCATGGAGAGGGTGCCTTACGTGCTGACCGGTGCAGTCGCGTCCGTGATCGATCAACAGACGGACCCGCAGATGATCGCGCTAATGAAGGGTTTCGACTATCGTAAAGTGGTCGACAACAGCTATGTCGACCGACTCGTAAAGGAAGGCTTCTTCGAGAAGCTGTTTGGACCGGGAGTCAAAGCCGAAGAGGACCGCAAGTCGAAACTCGCATTCAAATAACATGCCATTCAAGTACCGCGCCGATCAGGTCGGCAGCTTACTGCGTCCGCAGGAACTGCTGGACGCCCGCACCAACGCCACGCCGCAACAGCTCAAGGATTTGGAGGACAAGCACATTCTTCGCATTTTGGGCCGGCAGAAGGACCTCGGGCTCAAGATATTCTCCGACGGTGAGTTTCGCCGCCGCGGATTCATGAGCGATTTCAACGAGTCGGTGGAGGGCCTCGACAATGAGGGCGTGATCCCGCGCTCTTGGCAGGGACGAGGCGAGGCCGGCTCGCCGGGTATGAATCGACTGCCTGGCGTCGTCTTCGAAAAGATCAAGCAAACGAAGCGCATGACCAGCCACGAGGTCGAGTTCCTCAAACAACACAGCCCGGGCGACATCAAGATGACCGTGCCGACCGCCAATCAGTTCCCGGCGATCGCTTACAAGAAAGGAATTAGCGACCGGGCGTACCCGACTTATTCGGAGTTTCTCTGGGACATCGTCCCGATCTTCAAGTCGGAAATCGCCGCGCTAGTGAGCGAGGGCGTGAAGTACATCCAGATTGATGCGCCTCGCTACAGCTACTACATCGATCCCAAGTGGCGCCAGTACGTCCGGGATGAGATGGGTGTGGATCCCGATGCGGCTCTGGATGAAGCCATCCGCGTGGATAATGCCTGCCTCGAAGGAGCGAAGCGCGACGGCGTGGTGTTTGCAATGCACCTCTGTCGTGGTAACAACCGCAGCCAGTGGTATGCCGAGGGCGGTTACGACCCGATCGCCGAGAAGCTCTTCAACCAACTCAACGTTGACGCGTTCCTGCTCGAATATGAGTCCGGCCGCGCGGGCAGCTTCGAGCCGCTCCGCTTTGTCCCGCGCGGCAAGGTAGTCGTGCTTGGCCTGGTGAGCAGCAAGCTCCCACAACTCGAGTCTGGTGATCAGCTCGTCCGCAGGATCGAGGAAGCCAGCCGCTACGTGCCTATCGACAACCTGGCACTCAGTCCCCAATGCGGGTTTGCCTCGACGATGGAAGGCAATCTCCTTACGGAAGAGGAACAGTGGCAAAAGCTTGAGCTTGTCGTCGAAACGGCGAGAAGAGTCTGGTAGTGTCACCTCTCGGGTTTCTCTTCCGGAGCGCCGTTTCCTGACGAGCCGGCAAATAGCTTTTTCCCGTCGGGAAACGTGACTTCGCGGCCATTTGCTCGAAGCGCACCGTCCTTGGCCTGGTAACCCTCCACCACGATTTCGGTGCCCTCCGGCAGGGATCGCTTGTTCCAGCCACGTTTGATGAGCGCGTTCGGGGGGCCGCCTTCGACCATCCAGCTCACCAGCTTGCCATCCGGGCCGGTCACGTCGAGGTGAATCCACGTATGCGGATTGATCCATTCCATCTGCGTGACTCTACCCCGCAACGTGACCGGTTTCTTTTCGTCAAATTCCGCTGAGAAAGCATGGTGAGCCCACATCGGCATGGCGGCGATGAGTACGGTGATCGAGAAGAGCTTCATTCGCATCGGATTCGCTCCTTACTTTTTGGCGGCCTCAGCGGCACGCGCCGCGCTAAGGATGTTCCTCAAACCGTAATTGCCCTCGTGGCACGAATACTCCAGGACCGGCTGAGCATTGTCCTGGGTCAAAGGCATTGCAAAGGTCCAAGGCTGGGTCCACGTTTCCGGATCGTCCACCGTGACTGCCCACCTGACCTGGTTGGGAGCCACGCGTCTGAACCGCTCGATCAGACGCAAGGTTGCCGCATTCGCTCCCCGGTAGGCCGTCTCATCCCTGAAATTCGTAGTCTCGACGACCAGTGTGTCACCCTCCCAGTGGCCGCGCGGATCACCCATATACGAGCGGATACCGGCTGCCGCGTGCGGACGCCCATCCAATGGAATGACCCGAGTCTCGTGGACCATCTCATAGCGGATGGCCACGTAACCGGGAGCTTGCAGAATGTCGTAGGAATTGCCGTAGATGACCGGCATCATGGAGCCGGGCAACCCGCGCGTGATGCAGCGATCGTACAAGGTCAGGTCCGTCCAGGAGTCGGCAGGTCCGCGTCCGCTATTGCGCCTGGCCTGGGCGCGCGCGGCCGCCCGTTCCTTCGCCGCGGGAGTCAGGGCGGGAATCTTTCCATCGGGCGGGTCGACCACGAACCAGGCCTGGCTTCCCCTAACCAGGTTGAGATCGTCCTGCCACCAGTGTTCAGGGGCGTGCAGCGGTCCCTGGAAGTTCTTGATCGTGCGGTTCTGGACGTCTCGCTTGATAACCGCCAATTCTTCGCCCTTGATATCTTCAAGCTTTCGGCCGGCAAACTGATCGGGCCGTTCCAGAGGCGTTCCATCCTCGTTCAAGTTCGTGAAGGTTCCCTGCAGGTCGGGATCGCCCCACGGTGTCCGTGGCGGCGTCCACTTCTTTACTGCCTTCGCCTGGCCCGCCACGGGGACCGGCGCCAGCGAAACGACTGCGATCGCGGCCACGAGCGCGAGAAAACGATGGCACATTTGAAATCTCCTGAACGTCAAAAGTTTACCACCTTACGGTACGGCGGCCCCCCCGTCCGCGACCTCCGGAACTGGATCGAGAAGCATCTGCAATTGAAAGTGAACGCCGCCAAAAGCGGCCAGCGAAGATTCTATGCAGTAGTAGTTCAAAGACGCGATAATTGGTTTATTCGCGGCCTCTGAAACACCATGCGGCAATCTCACATCGCGATCATCGGGGCGCCCATGGACTTGGGCGCGGGGCGTCGCGGGGTGGACATGGGACCTTCGGCGCTGCGCCTTGCGAATCTCAATGAAAAGCTCGGGGCTCTCGGCTACGAGGTCGAGGACCTGGGTAACGTGGTCGTGGACCAGCCGGAGACTTCTCCGGTGGGTCCGTCGAACGCCCGGTATCTCTCTCAGATCGCACACACATGTACTCGCCTGGCGGAGATGGTGGAGAAGACCGCGGCCGACGGTCGCGTGCCATTGGTGCTGGGCGGCGACCATTCGGTGGCGATCGGCACGGTGGCCGGGATGTCACGCTACTTCCGCAAGAAAGAGCGAAAACTGGGGCTGATCTGGATCGACGCGCACGCCGATATGAACACTCCGGAGTCCAGCCCCAGTGGCAACATCCACGGCATGCCGCTGGCGTGTTTGATCGGCCTCGGCCCGCGGGAATTGACGCACATCGGCGGGTGCGCTCCAATCGTGGAGCCCGGTTCGGTGGCGATCATAGGGCTGCGGAGCGTGGATGAGATCGAGCGGCAGAACGTCCGCGGCACGGGCGTGCACCCGTTCACCATGCGCGACATCGATGAACGTGGCCTGCGCAGTGTGATCCGGGAGGCGATCCAGATCGCATCTGCCGGCACCGCGGGCTTTCACCTTTCTTTCGACATGGACGCCGTCGACCCGCGCGAAGCTCCAGGCGTGGGGACTCCGGTGCGGGGCGGCATCACTTATCGCGAGGCGCACCTGGCGATGGAGACGGTGTGCGACAGTGGGCTCATGGCTTCGATGGAAGTGGTGGAGGTGAATCCGGTGATCGATGAAGCGAATCGAACGGCGCTACTGGCCGTCGAACTAGTCATGTCGGCCATGGGAAAGAGAATTCTGTAATGGGTTTAAGAGTGGCGGTGCTGTGCGGTGGCCGGAGCGGAGAACACGAAATTTCCTTGCGTTCGGCGGATTCGATTATCGCCGCGATGGACCCTAAACGGTACGAGATCCAGCGCATCCACATCACCCAGGACGGGCTTTGGCAGCCGCACCCGATTTCACCGGAGCCGGGGGGCAATCCGGATATCGACGTCGTGTTCCCGGTGCTGCACGGCACGTTTGGTGAGGATGGGACGGTGCAGGGTTTGCTCGATCTGGCCAATCTGCCCTACGTGGGAGCGGGGGTGTTGGCGTCCACGGCCTCCATGGACAAGGAAGTGATGAAGCGGTTGATGG
>JBGPHB010000076.1:0-9755 GCA_041484155.1 Bryobacteraceae bacterium | reverse complement strand
GAACTCACGGCCCGCGGGACCTTTCATAAGAATACCTGGGTGGTTGGAATTGCCTCTGAGCGAGAGGTGTATCTTCCGCGCGATGTTCCGCAGTTTACCTACCGATACACGACTCCCGGTGTTTTCGTGCAAGACGACATCAACCTTACCCCTTGGCTTTCCTTTTCGGCGAGCGCCCGCGCCGATTTCCAGAGTCAATATGGGACTTTCTTCAGCCCGCGGCTTTCCGCCCTCTTGCGTTGGCACGGCTGGACCAGCCGCCTTTCCGCCGGGCAGGGATTCTTTGCGCCCACACCGTTGACCGAGGAAACGGAAGCAGCGGGCTTGACTCGCCTTGCCATCCCTAAGCCGCTGGACGCGGAGCGGGGGCGAAGTGCCTCCTTCGATCTCACCCGCAAGATTGGTCCGGCCTCCTACACCGTGACGTTATTCAACTCGAGCGTGCGCCACCCAATCAATGTCGAGCGCAGGGAACTCTACCAGCTCGTCAACCTGGCGGAGCCAACCCGCAATGTAGGCCTCGAATTTCTCGCGACCGTCAGGAAGGCCCCCTTCTCCGCCACTGCGAGTTATACATACGTTCAGTCGCGCCAGTTTGAGTTTGGCCAACGAGTCGACACGCCTCTTACTCCCCGCCATAGTTTCGGACTCGTCGGGATGTGGGAAAAAGAAAAGGCGGGTCGGATCGGCGTTGAAAGCTATTACACGGGGCGGCAACGTCTGGAGGAGAACCCGTATCGCACCGAGTCGAAGGCTTATGTCCTGTTCGGTTTCTTGGCCGAGCACACTTTTGGCCGGTTCCGACTTTTCGTGAATGTGGAGAACCTCGCGAACGTTCGTCAGACCCGGTGGAATCCCCTGCTCCGGCCGGATCGCGGCATCGATGGCCGGTGGACTGTCGATGCCTGGGCGCCGTTGGACGGGCGCGTCCTCAACGGAGGCATTCGTCTGAAGTTCTGACCCTGGGAGGTGGCAAGCTAAAGCATGCCCCACGCTGCAAGTTGTTGATAAGCCACGTGGGACATGCTTCAGCTTGTCATCCTCGTTCAAGCAATGTGCGCGTTAACTGTCACAAATCCCCCTCGGGCGGTGTTGTAGTATTGTGGACGCGATCAGTGAAGCCTTCGTTGAGATGAAACCCGACGAGGCCCGGCCCGATATCGAGGCAGTCTTCCAGGCTCAGTACGGGCGCCTTGCTCGCGTGATCGCCAGCGTCATTCGAGACGCGGCACGCGCCGAGGAACTCGCGGTTGACGTGTTCCTGAAATGGTCGCGCACCCCTGAAGCTCAAGGCGAGAAGGCGGAAGGCTGGTTATATCGCACCGCCGTCCGAGTTGGCCAAAACGAGCTGCGCCGGCGCATTCGTCGAAGCCGCTACGAAAGCCTGTTTGCATTTGTTCGGGGGACGCCAACGCCTGAGGAGCTCCTCGCGGTCCGCCAGGAACAGCAGAGAATCGACGTGGTCCTGAGCGTTCTGGAACCCCGTCAGGCGGAGTTGTTGGTTCTGCGCAGCCATGGCTTCAGCTACGACGAACTCGCCTCCACACTCGATTTGAACCCGAGCTCGGTAGGAACCTTTCTTAGCCGCGCGCAACAAGCGTTTCGAAAGGAGTACATCCAGCGTTATGAAAAACGATGATTCGGACCTCGGCCATTGGATCGACGATCGCCTGACGTCGCGCCTTCCGGACGGAGAGTGGCAACCGAATGCTGCGCGCGGTTTTGCGCGGTTCCAGGAACAACGAGATGCAAGACGCCCTCGCGGGCAGAGGTGGGCGTGGGTTACGGCCGGAGCGCTCGCGGCCAGCCTCTCGCTCGCGGCGTTTCCGGCCACGCGAGTGTTCGCGCAACGCTGTCTATCGGCCTGCGTCAGTCAGTTTTTTGCGGGGAAAACGTTAAGCCTGACTCCTGTGTTCATGAAACCCGGCGAGCGTTCGATCGCTCCGGACTTCACGCTAAGCGACGCCTCCGGTCAACCGGTCAAACTCTCCGATTTCCGGGGCAAGGTGGTTCTGCTGAACTTCTGGGCCACCTGGTGCGGCCCGTGCAAGGTCGAGATTCCCTTGCTCATCGGATTTCAGCAAACCTACCGGAACCGCGATTTCCTGGTGCTGGGCGTCTCGCTCGATGACGATGGCTGGAAGTCGGTCAAGCCATATGCAGACGCTAAGAAGATCAACTATCGCGTGATGATCGGCAATGCCGATATCGCTCGCCTGTATGGTGGTCTGGAAGTCATACCAACCACTCTGATCATCGACAAGTTTGGACGGATTGCTGCAACGCACCTGGGCCTGTGCAGCAGAAACGAGTACGAAGCGGATATCCAGGCAGTGCTCGATGAACAATAGAAAGGAATAAGAACATGAAAACGACCGCACTAAGACTCAGTTGCATTGCCGCGCTGCTGCTGGCCCCTGCCGCGTTCGCGGCGCATTTGTCGGACTTGACCGCCAGAATCACACTGCCCGATGGGACGACTCGCATGGCCAAGCTCGAAGGCTTGGGATGCTCCTGGAGCATATGTTCCAGAGTCGCCATCAAAGGCAAAACCGACGGCGATTCACTCGTGAGCTTTTGGCTCGACAGCATCACCGCCATCAAAGACACCACTGAAAACGGCGCATTGCTCGCGATGAAAGACGGCACCCAGCACCGTATGTCTCTTGTGACGGATTTCCGGGTACTCTACACCTTGAATCGATCCGGCGGCACAGAGAAACTGGACTTGTCCAAAATCAGGTCGCTTGAGTTCCTTCCAGCCACGAAATAGGAGACGTTCAAATGAGAACCAGTCTTCCGCCCGCGGCGGCGGCCGTAGCCTTCGTGTTCCTATTGTCCGGGACTGCCGCAGCGCAGTGGCTGAACTACCCGACTCTCGGAATCCCGCGATTACCGGACGGCAAGCCAAACCTGACCGCGCTGGCTCCGAAGACGCCTGAGGGTAAGCCGGATCTCTCCGGGATCTGGCAGCCGGCCTGGCAGACCAATACGGGTGGGGATTCACTCCTCAACCTCGCCGCTGACCTAAAACCCGGCGAAGTTCAACCGTGGGCTGAGGCGCTCTACCGGCAGCGCAGCGTGAACTTCATCAAGGATCACCCCTTCTTTCGTTGCTTGCCAGGGATCGGCCCGGCCACGAGCCTGGGAATGATCGGGAGCTATAAGATCCTCCAGACTCCCGCCGTCGTCGCGTTTCTCCCTGAAGGCGACCACGGACCAGCAGCGTATCGCCAGGTCTTCGTCGACGGCCGCGAGCTTCCCAAAGATCCCAATCCCACTTGGCAGGGTTACTCTGTCGGACGCTGGGAAGGAGACACACTGGTAGTCGAGAGCGCCGGGTTTAATGATCAGACCTGGCTTGACGGCGGTGGTCATCCTCACACGAAGGAGTTGCGCGTAACCGAACGGTTCCGGCGCAGGGACTTCGGACACATGGAACTGAAAATGACTTTCGACGATCCGAAGGTCTACGCCCGGCCCTGGACAATCTCGATGGACGTGGGGCTGATGCCGGACACGGAGTTACTTGAATACGTGTGTGGCGAGAACGAGCGGGACGTCCCGCACTTGGTGACCACCGAGCAAGATCAGAAGAAATTCCGCAACAACGTGCAGTTGCCCCTCGAAGTCCTTTCAAAATATGTTGGCGTTTACCAAATGACGCGCCCCGGCGGCAATCCGGCAACGTACACGGTTACACTCGCTGGCGATCGACTCCAGATTTCGGGCGTCGGGCCGGGGAGGTTTCCCTTGTCGGCCCAGTCCGAGACCGCCTTCTCTATCTTTTCCGCCTATAACGTCAGTGTCGAGATCGGGTTCGAGAAGGACCCGCAAGGGGGGATCACGCACCTCCTCGTCACCGGCTTGCCTGGAGGACAGCAAAGAGCCGTCCGCAAGGACGAGAAACAGTAAAGGCCGCAGCACTGAACCCCAAGATACAGCGGATGACACGACGGATGATTCGTGCGCCTGCGCCGACGACGCGGTGGTTCCCGTGGCTACGCTGTTCATTTCGCTTGACGCGGAGACGCGGCCTCTGAGCGGCTGGTCAACTCATGAAACAGCCACCTTTTGGCCAGCTTCCAATCCCGCATGACCGTTTCGGCCGAGATGTGCAGAACTTCGGCCGTTTCCTCCACGCTCAAACCGCCGAAATACCGCAACTCCACGACCCGTCCCTTGCGAACGTCGAATTGGGACAACGAAGACAGCGCTTCGTCCAGGGCCAGCACTTCCACGCGGCCCGGCGACTGGGCGGCCCGAGCCTCATCGAAGGGAACCTGCACGCAATCCCCGCCCCGCTTGACGGAACCGTGCTTGCGCGCATGATCCACCAGAATGCGGCGGATGATCTGAGCGCACAAAGCAAAAAAATGCGCGCGATGCTCGCACTGGATTCCCCGCGCGTTAATCAGCTTGAGGTACGCCTCGTGCGCCACCGTGCCGGATTCCAGCGCATGGTTGGCACCGCGGCGCTCCAGGTGCTTCCTGGCGATTCGCCGTAGGTCCTCGTAAATCATAGGCACGAGATCCTTTAGGGCTTCCTCGTCACCCTTGCTCCAGGCCGCCAGCAGTTCGCTCACCTCGTGGGGAGATCTAGTCATCCTTTCCAGGATAGAGAATTTTTGGGCCGCATGACATGTCTTGCCGGCGATTTCCGGTATTAGAGCCAGGAGGCAGCTATGAAACCACATACCGTGTTCGGCGTATTGACCATGGTAATTTCCGGGCTGGCGCAGACGCCGGCGTCAAACCTGCAGGTGGATGTGAACAACTTCGTGCTGTATAACTACGACACCTTCGACATGAACCAGTTCGGAACGAACCCGAATCCAACCAACATCATGATGAAGACCTATAATTTCCACATCGCGATCGGCGATATCACCGCCGTGGGCGGCACGCCAGCCAAGGGCGCGGTTTTGTGTAGAACCGTGCCTATGTTCGTTCTGAGCCCTACACCGGCCCACGGCACACAAGCCATCGCGGATACGACGCGCTCGATGATCGACGATTGCTCGGTGGAGATCATGACAGCCGGCGGAGGGGCCGTGGGAACGATTTACTACAGCGGTCTATATGGCGGTCCAACGCCTCCGGGAGCGCCCTCCGCCTCAACTCGATCCAACATGATTGTTACCGGCGGGACCGGCGCATTTTTCGGCGTTCGGGGACAGGCTGGCCAAATCTCCTGGACACCGCGCGTGGCCTCGGTCACGGAGGATCCGGCGAACCGGCGCCTCAATGGAGGCGGCACCCAGAGCATCATCCTGCAACTGTTACCCATGTTTCGGCCTGCGATCGTGCTGACGTCGGGAGGTCCAGCCGTGGTTCATTCCGGCGACTTCAGCCTAGTGAGCGCCGCCAAGCCCGCCAAAGCCGGCGAGATTCTGACGTTGTTCGCCAACGGACTTGGACCCACCAATCCGGCCGTGGATTACGGCCAACCTTTTCCGGCCGGCCCTTCCGCGCCGGTTACTTCACCGATTCAGGTAAGCGTGAACGGCGCTGCCGCGGATGTTCTTTACGCAGGCAGCTACCCCGGTGCGGTGGACGGCTACCAGGTGAACTTCCGTGTGCCGGCCAGCGCCGCCTCGGGCTCGCTCGTGCTGACCGCCGGCTTCATCGCGGGGAATCCGGTGACCATTCCGGTACAGTGAAGCGCGAGGAATCCAATGAATCATAGAACAAACCGCTATGAGCTACTGGCAATCGTACCGGCGATAGTCTTGTGCGCTGTCGCGGCAGGTTGCCGCCGGGCGCCCGACCTGTTGTACGCGAGCGCCGAGGTGGGGACTAAGATGATCCAAATCGAGGTGCAGGACACAACCAGGATCACGACCAAACTCATCGGCCAGACGGGGACCGTCGGATGCATCTCCATGGCGATGTCGCCGTCCGGCTCTCTGTACAGCATGTGCGGACCGGGGGCCGGTTCCCCCGGTCCGCAGCAGCTCGCGGCAATCGACCTGGCAACTGGCCACGCCAATTCCTTCGGAACGGTCGTCAACGGGCTCACGGTCATGGCGATGAAGTTCGCCCCCGACGGTACTCTGTACGCGGTGGGTGATTCGAACCCCGGCTCGCCGGCCTTCAATTCGCTCTATACCGTCGATGCAAAAACCGGAGCGTTTACACGCATCGGGTCGACGAGCGCCCCAGCGTTCTTCATGGATTTCGCGTTTGACCGCGGGGGAACAATGTACGGCGCGACGAGCTTGGCTTTATATGCCATCGACCGAAAGACGGCCGCCGCCACGAAGGTGGTTGATTTCGTGGGGGGCAGTTCCATCATGGGGCTGGCGTTCGGTTTGGGCGACAAGAAGCTGTATGCGAGCGACTTCAAGACGCCGATCTCGGATCTTTATACAGTCGATACGAAAACGGGCATTTTGTCGCCGGTCGCTGCATTGGGTTACGCCAACTCTCACAATCTTGTGTCAGGAAAACCGTAACCAGTCGTACGCTGGAAGCACCGCGATTCGGTCGCGCGATATAATTGCTCGCAGACGGGACGACCATGAACCCTGAACGCTGGCGCCAGGTAGAGAACATCTACGACGAGGCTCTTCGGCAGGATGCTGGGAAGAGAGCGCGCTTTCTCGTGGAAGCTTGCCAAGGCGACGACGAGTTGCTCCGCGAAGTCGAGTCCCTGCTCAGCCCAGGGGGGGCCACGGCCCAGTTTTTGGAACGGCCGGCGTGGCAAGACGAGGCGAGCCGGCTCGCAGATTCCGCCCCGGCACTGCTGAGCGCCGGCGCAAGACTCGGTGGCTACCTTATCGAGGGCACTCTCGGCGCCGGCGGCATGGGCGTCGTCTATCGCGCTCGGGACAGCAAGCTGGACCGCCCGGTCGCGATCAAGGTTCTGCCGGAAGGGTTCACGAGGGATCCCGAGCGGCTCAGCCGGTTTCAGCGTGAAGCCCGCATGCTGGCCGCCTTGAATCATCCCAACATCGCCGGTATTCACGGCCTGGAAGCGGCTGACGGCGTTCAATATCTGGTGATGGAGCTGGTTCCAGGCCAAACCCTGGCTAAGAAGCTGGCCGCCGGGCAAGTGGACATGCAGGAAGGACTGCGCTACTGCGCGCAGATCGCCGATGCGCTGGAATCCGCGCACGAAAAGGGAATCATCCACCGCGACCTGAAGCCGGCCAACGTCAACGTTACGCCCGAGGGCCGGGTGAAGCTTCTCGACTTCGGGTTAGCCAGAACCGTCCAGTCTTCATCCCCGGCGGAGGCCGGTGAAGCCGAGACCATCACAGAGGAAACACGCGCCGGCACGGTGCTGGGGACCGCGGCGTACATGAGCCCGGAGCAGGCGCGCGGGAAGCCGCTGGACAAGCGCACCGACATCTGGTCGTTCGGCTGCGTGTTGTACGAAGTACTGGCAAAGCGCAAGGCGTTCCGGGGAGAAACCAGCTCGGACTACCTCAGCGCGATTTTGAGTCACGACCCCGACTGGGACGCTCTGCCGGTGTCCACGCCGGGCAATATCCGGGCGGTGCTCGAGCGCTGCCTTGAAAAAGATCCGTCTCGCCGCCTTCGGGATATCGGGGAGGCGCGCATCGAGCTGGAAAACGCTCTGACCGGCGCCGTCACGGCCCGCACAGGAACCGGGAGAGGACGCGCGGCAGTCCCCGCCAACCGCAAGACCGTCACCGCGGTGGCGGCCGGATCGGCCGTAGGCATCTTGATTGCCGCCGGCGCGGGACTGTACTTCTATTTCAGCCGCGAGGCTCCGCCGCCCCCGCGCGCCCCGCGATTTAGTATCGATCTGCCCGCAGGTGAGTCGATCCCGCCCACCCACTCCTCGCAAGTCGCGGTTTCCGCGGATGGAACCTTGATCGCCTACGGTGCGATGAAGATGATGGATCAAGCTCCTGCGATGTCCATGCCCGCGCCAGGCGCGGGCATGGGCGCCATGGGCCAGAGTTCCAGGATGAGTTCGGATGCGAGCAACAGCTCAGGCATGGGCAAAGGCGCGATGCCGTCCCTGCCTTCTGCGGCCATGCCGATGCCGGCCATGTCGTCAATGATGGGCTCGCAGATCTATGTGCGGCCCATCGATCAGCAGCAGGCCAGGCCCATTGAGGGCGCGACAGGCGACGCTCCGTTCTTTTCACCCGACGGCAAATGGCTCGGATTTTGGCACGCGCCCACGCGGACGCTGCGCAAGGTCGCCTTGAGCGGTGGAGCGCCGGTGAAGATCTGCGGCGCCGAGAGCGGCGTCTCTGGAGCCGCGTGGGGCCCGGATAACACCATTGTGTTCGCCTGGTTCGATCTGTTCCGCGTTCCCGCGGCCGGCGGCGACCCGAAACTACTGCTCAAGGTCGACGAAAAAAGCGGCGAGCGCTTCTACCGGCATCCTTCCTTTCTGCCCGGCGGCAAGGAGATCCTGTTCACGATCAGCACGGAAGACACCGAGTCGTATGACAACGGCCGCATCGCGGTGCTGTCGCTCGAAACCGGGGAAAAGAAAACCGTCCTGGAAGGCGGCTCCAGCGCTCGCTATTCTCCTTCCGGCCATCTGGTGTACGCGCGCGAAGGAAAACTGTTGGCGGCGCCGTTCAATCTCCGCAATTTGCAGGTCACGGGTCCACCCGTTCCGGTGCTGGACGGCGTCTTCATGAGCTCCAATACCGGAATGGCGGCCTTTTCGATTTCCTCTGATGGCAGTTTGGTATACGCCGCGGGCGGCGTGGAAGGCGGGCAGCGCGTGCCGGTTTGGGTGGACCGCAAGGGCGGCGCCACGCCGCTGCCTCTGCCGGCGCGCTCCTATCTGCATCCGCGGCTTTCGCCCGATGAACGGCAACTGGCGATCGAAGTGGAAGGTCCCGCGCACGATTTCTACACGTACGATTTTTCCCGTGGTGCGCTCACCAAACTCACCTTCGATGGCGCCAGCCATTGGCCTCTGTGGACTCCCAAGGGAGACCGCCTGACGTTCCGCTCCTGGAAGACCGGCGCCATGACGATGTGGTCGATGCCTGCGGATCGCAGCAGCCCATCCGAGTTGCTGACCAACATTGGCAGTATGCAGAGCCCCGAATCCTGGTCGCCTGACGGAAAGACACTCGCCTTCACCCAAATGGATGAGCCGCAAAACGCGGTCGACGTCTACGTGCTTCCGATGGACGGCGACCGCAAGCCCCGTCCGCTGCTCAAATCGCGATTCGCTGAAGGATCGCCGAAGTTCTCTCCCGACGGGAAATGGCTCGCGTACTCCTCCGACGAATCGGGCCACCCCGAGGTCTATGCGATGGCCTTTCCCGGCCCCGGCCCGAAAATCCAGATTTCGACCAACGGCGGCACAGATCCCGTGTGGCGGCCTAAGGGCGGGGAGATCTACTATCGCAACGGCGACTTGATGATGGCGGTGACGATTGCCGATCCCGTCAAACTCGCCGTCTCCAAGCCGAAGGCCCTTTGGAAAGGGCACTATCTGGCGGGCGTCGGCTCCTCCTGCGGCATGTCCGGTCCCACTTCAGCGAACTATGACATCAGCGCCGACGGCCAGCGGTTCCTGATGATCGAGGACAAGGCGCAGGACGTGGTGGGCCGGCAGTTGAACGTGATTCCGGGCTGGGCTGAGGATCTGAAGCGCGCCAGGAAGAACTAGCCAGATTCATGCGAAGGCGGTGATTCTTAGCCGCCTGGAATGCGAGACCGAGGCACGCGACAAGTGTGCGATGCCTACGCCGATCGACACCTGCTGATTTGACGCGAGGAGACCAATCGTGGCACTAGCGTTG
>JBGPHB010000075.1:0-9817 GCA_041484155.1 Bryobacteraceae bacterium | reverse complement strand
CTTGGCTTTCTTCAGAGCGATCAGTCGATCGCGGTCCCGTTGGGTCATGAGAAGTGTTCCTGTTTCCACCTCCCCAGCCTGGCCCCGTCAATAGGACATTTCTACTTTGCACAATTAGGACATTCTCATTTTGCGTCGACACCGGATCGACACGCCGCAATGGGTCGTGCATCCGCAACACCCCGGCAAGCCCTGCCCGTCAGGGCGGGGTACGCACGTGCTGAAATTGCCGCCCGTGCGCACCCCGCCGCAACGTGTCCCTTGACACGCCCCTCCTCCCTTGGTACCTTGCGCACATGGGCGTCCGTTCGCGGAGGCTAAAGGGTGAAGAATATTAGCCAATTCGCAAGGTTTGCTGAATTTGCAGTGGTTTTTCTTGGCGCTTTCGGTATGGCCCAGGCGGGCACGTATGTCCTCGCGGGAGCTGCGGGAAGCCTGTCTGGAGACATCTTCTATGGGTATGACAAAGTCGAGTTGGGATTATTTCTGAGCGCCCTTGGAAACAGTGCCAACTTCGGTCCTGGCGGGATCGTCAGTACAACGATTTTAACGCCGGCGCTGACAGATACCGATAATTTGACTGGCGTTAACGGATTTGTATCTCCGTGGTGGTTCGACACTTCAGCGACTCCCACTCAGGTGGGCCAAGTGGTCAGTTTTTTCACGACTGGTGGCGACTTGATCCTCCTGGACGACGGCTCCACCAATGACCCCATCGGACAGGCGCTTGGGCTGCCTACGCAAGGCACCGCAGGGGACCTATGGACTGCGCAGAGTGTGCCGAATCCGCCGTTTTCCGGGCACTTCGGTGACGCCGCCAGCGTGAAAGCATTTGGACAAAGGGGCTTCTTCAATCCGTTGGACATCAGCGGCCACGGCGGCGCCGTGGCGGCCACGGACGGATCTGGCAACATCACGGTTGCCTACTGGGTTGCACATGCGTACTGCCCCACGTGTGGAGCAATGGTCTTGACCGGCGATATCGATGCGTGGGCGTCGGCGGGCGCGCATTTCGGTCCAAATGACGCCAATGCTATCTTCGCTCTGAACAGCGTGGCCTTTCTGATCGACAATTCCGGAAGTGTTGTCTCTACGCCCGAGCCGGGGACGTTGGTGCTTCTGGGCCTGGGCCTGCTCGGTTTAGGCGTTCGCAAGTATAGTAGAGGATATGCGCATTTCCGTGTTGCTGGCCTGCGGCGTGATCGCGGCGGCTCAGAACCACACCGTGACCGACGCCGAGGTGATGCGGGTGCACCGCTCGGCTCTGCTCATCGACACACATAACGACGTCACCAGCAAGACCGTGGATGGCTTCGACATCGCACCGCGGGCGGCCTCGGGTCATACGGACATTGTGCGATTACGCCAGGGTGGGGTCGGGGCTGTGTTCTTTGCCGTGTACGTCTCGGCGAAGTTCGTCGACGGGAACCATTCAGCGAATCGCACGCTCGAGATGATCGACACGGTGCGGCACGACATCATCGCCAAATATCCGAACGATTTCGTTTTCGCCACGACGGCGGCCGACATCGAGGCGGCTCACAAGCGGGGTAAGATCGCCGCGCTGATGGGGATCGAGGGCGGACATGCCATCGAAGACAGCTTACGCCTGCTGCGGGATTACTATGCGCTCGGGATTCGATACATGACGCTTACGCACTCCAACACCAATCACTGGGCGGACTCCTCGGGCGACGTGACCAAGGAGGGTGTACAGCACCACAACGGGCTCACGGACCTCGGCAAGGAGGTGGTGCGGGAGATGAACCGTCTGGGAATGATCGTGGACATCTCGCACGTCGCCGACAAGACGTTCTGGGACGCACTGGAGGTGAGCCGCGCGCCGATCTTCGCTTCGCATTCTTCCTGCCGCGCGCTGGCGGATGTGCCGCGGAATATGACCGACGAGATGATCGTCGCGCTGGCCAAGAAAGGCGGCGTAGTGCAGATCAATTTCAACTGCGGGTTCCTCACGACCGCGAAGCCGGAGCACGCGACCCTGGCCGACGTGGTGGCGCATATCGATCACGTCAAGAACATCGCCGGCGTGGACGCAGTGGGCATCGGGAGCGACTTCGACGGCGTGGAATGCACGCCGGACGGGATCGAGGATGTCTCCAAGTTTCCCAACCTGACCCGGGCGTTACTGGAGAAAGGTTACTCCGCCGAAGACATCCGCAAAATCTACGGCGGCAACCTGCTACGCGTAATGCGCGCCGTGGAGAAGTAGCGCAGGTCCTGGCCTGCTGCTACGCCTGGGCCGGCATCTGCATCGGCTCGTCCGCGCTTCCCCCGTAGATGCTAGGAACCTTCGCTCCCATCGGCCGCAAGTAAGCGGAAAGCTGCCCGCGATGGTGAATCGCGTGACTCAACATGAACCCGGCGAAGGCGACGGCCGGCATGGTCCACACCCCGTGAAAATCGATCATGCGCGCCAGATCGTCCGCTTTTGTAGCGGCCAGCCGCGCGCTCGCCTTAACGAAGGTCTCGTCGTACCACTTCAGCAAATCGGCGGGAGTCTTCACGGAAGCCGGGACCGTTCCGTCGGCGGCGAAATCGAACTTTCCGTTGGCGATGCCGCTCATAAACGCGCAATCGCTGCTGGCGATGTGGGAGGCCAGCTCCAACGCACCCATCGACCTGGGGTCGGGCTTCCAGCCGGTCTTGTCGGCCGGGACGGCCTCGATCACGCGCCGCGTGGTCTTGTACTCGGTGTGAATCTGAGGCATGTAAACAGTGTTCATGAGAAAGCTAGCTTGTTCTGAGGTCATAGCTATAGATTACTAAACTACGAACGCCCCCAAAAGGCGAACAACACCGCCGCCAGGGTGCAAACGAACGATGCCGCATAGTTCCATCGCACTGGTTCTCCCAGGTAGAAATATGCAAACACTACGAAGACAGCCAGCGTTATGCATTCCTGAACGATTTTCAGTTGGTATCCACTGAAGTGGCCGTAGCCGATTCGATTGGCCGGAACCTGGAAACAGTACTCGCCAAGAGCGATTAACCAACTGAGGATGATGGCTTGCGTTAGCGGCGCGGACCGATGCTTGAGGTGCCCGTACCAGGCGAAGGTCATGAAGGTATTCGAGACGAACAACAGAACTACGGTGAGCATGTGCCATGATCGTATCAAGTAAGCGATGCGGAAAGCCTTGTCGTTTGTAGCGCTCTTGCTCGTACTCGCGGGGTGTGGCCGAAACCAACCCGCCGCGGGGGTGAAGGTCGACCCCGCGCTGGCGACTCTGGTCCCTGCCGACACAGTGCTACTGGTAGGCACACGCGTGGAAGCGCTGCTCAAGACGCCGGTTTATCAGAAATACCTCGCCAGCCGGCAGGTACCGCAAATCGAGGAATTCGCGCGGCAGACCGGGCTGGACCCTCGCAAGGATTTGTGGGAGCTCCTATTCGTCTCCAACGGCCGCCAGGGAATCTTACTCGGCCGCGGCAAGTTTCCGGACGAAACGGATCCGAGACTCCAGACGCAAGGCGCAACGCGATTCGTCTACAAAGGCTACAACCTCATTGGGAACGATCGCACGGCGGTGCTGTTCATCAGCCCCAGTACGGCGGCGGTGGGCGAGACGGCGGCTTTGCGCTCCCTGGTCGATCAACGCCAAAAACTGAACGGGCCACCGGCGTCGCTAACCGCCTTGATGAAGGAGATTCCGGCACAGTCCCAGTTCTGGGCGATTTACGCTGGCGGAGCGATCGATCTTGGATTGCCTGGCAATCTGGGGAATGTGACCAAGATGCTCAGCTCGATTCAGACTGGCTCGGCTTACTTCGACCTGCGCACCGGGTTGAATGGAGTGGCTACCGGCAGGGGTTCGAGCGAGGAAGGGGCCCAGCAGGTGCATGATGCTCTGAAGGCGCTGGTCGGGTTGGGGCGGCTGAGCGTGCCCAAAGGTCAACCCGAGTTGGCACAGGCTTACGACGGCATACGCGTCACGCTGGACTCGCGGCGAGTGAAGCTGTATGTCGACGTGCCTCAGGAACTGGTGGACCGGTTTCTCGGGTTGTGGCTGGGCGGGCGCGGGAATCGTCAGTAGAAACCGCGAAAAAATTGCTTCGATTACCCACATGGCAGACGAAACCGTCTGCCCCACCTTGCCCCTCAATGTTTTGCGAAGGGGTGGGGCAGGCGGTTTCGCCTGCCAGCTGATTTTTCACACCTTCTAACCGTCGCGGCTCGGCTATTTCTTCCCCACCGGGATCGCGTCGCCCAAGTTCATCGAGCCGCCGCCCTCGCTCACGTAGTTGCGATTCCAGGAGGGAATCTCCACGGTGACGTCGCCCTTGACGATTGCCTGGCAGGCGAGGCGTGAATGGATTGTCAGGCCAGGGGCTTGGTCCAGGCGGTCCAGTTCATCCTCTTCGGGGAGGGGAAGACTGTCATCACCCTGCTTTACGATCACGTGGCACGTAGTGCAGGCGCAGCTTCCGCCGCAGGCGTGCTCGATGTGTATGCCGAAGTTGATCGCCACGTCGAGAATCGATTCCGGTTTGCCATGTTCGTCGTAGGGAAGCTTTCCCGATTCGAACTCCACGGTCTCGCCGGTATTGACGAAGGTAACCTTGGGCACACCCTCATTGTAGCGGCTACACTGGGTTTTCATGTTCAATGCTCTGGAAAAACGGATTGCGGAGGCGTTTGCGGCCCGCATCGAATCGCTTTATGGCGTGACCGCCGCGGTGCAGACCGAGCAGCCCAAGCAAGCCTCCTTCGGGGAAATAGCGGTTCCGGCGGCGTTTCAACTGGCGCGGCAGTTGAAGAAAGCGCCCAAGGCGATCGCTACGGAGTTGGCGAATGCGGTGGGAAAGATTGAGGGCGTGTCCGCAGTCGAGATCGCCGGCAACGGATATCTAAACCTGCGGCTGGATCGCGGGTCTTACGGTGCCGGGCTGCTGGCAAATGTGGCACAGGCATTCAGCCTGTGTTCCGACAAGATTATCGTCGAGCACACCAATATCAACCCCAACAAGGCGGCGCATATCGGGCATCTGCGCAACGCGATTTTGGGCGACACGTTCGTGCGCATGCTGCGCGCCACGGGGCGCCAGGTGGAGGTGCAGAACTACATCGACAATACCGGCGTGCAAGTGGCCGATGTTGTCGTCGGGTTCAGGCATCTGGAGAACAAGACGCCGGACGAGGTGCGTGCGCTCACGAAGACTCCCCGGTTTGACTATCTGTGTTGGGATGTCTACGCCCGCGTGTCGGCGTACTACGAAGACCATCCGGAAGCCAAAGCGTGGCGCGTCGAAACGCTGCACGCGATCGAGGCGGGCGAGGGCGTTGAGGCTGAGCTGGCGCACCTGGTGGCCGATTCCATCGTTGGCGCGCACTTAAATACCATGTGGCGGCTGGGGATCGCGTATGACGTGCTGCCGCGAGAGAGCGAGATCCTGCACCTCAAATTCTGGGCGACCGCGTTTGAGCTTCTGAAGGAACGCAAAGGGATTTACTTCGAGACCGAGGGAAAGAATAAGGGTTGTTGGGTGATGCCGGGGTCGGCGTTTCGCGAAGGGTCGGATGGGGAGGAAGACAGCAAGGTCATCGTACGGTCGAACGGCACGGTGACTTATGTTGGCAAGGACATCGCGTATCAGCTTTGGAAATTTGGTTTGTTGGGGAAGGATTTTTACTATCGCAAGTGGCACGTCTATCCCGATGGACATGAGGTGTGGGCGTCTACCGCTGCCCAGGCAGTCAATGTAGAACGTTTCGGCCACGGCTCGCGGGTCTATAACGTGATCGATTCGCGGCAGTCGTATTTGCAGGACGTAGTGGTAGCGGGATTGCGGGCGCTTGGTTTTATGACACAGGCCGAGAACAGCGTCCATTTCTCGTACGAGATGGTGGCGTTGTCGCCGAGTACCTGTGTCGAGATGGGGATTGAGCTTTCTGATGAAGACAAGCGGCGGCCGTACGTCGAGGTTTCCGGGCGCAAGGGCCTTGGGGTCAAGGCGGACGATCTGATTGACAAGCTGATCGAGAAAGCGCTTGAAGAGGTGACGTCGCGTCACGCCAAGGAACCCGAACCGGCCAGAAGGCGCGTCGCCACACAGATCGCTGTGGGGGCGCTGCGCTACTTCATGCTGAAGTTCACGCGGAATTCGATCATCGCTTTCGATTTCGCCGAGGCGTTGAGTTTTGAGGGGGAGACTGGACCGTACGTTCAATATGCGGCGGTGCGGGCGCGCAACATCCTGCGCAAGCTCGAAGAGCGGGGCGAACAACTGCCCGACTTCCGCGCCTCGCTGACGCGCGAGGCGATGGATCGGCAATTGGCCCAAGAGGACTGCTGGCAATTACTTCTGGCGGCGTCGAAAGTCGGCTCAGCGACCGAGCGCGCAGTGGCCAGCGGCGAGCCCGCGCATGTGGCGCGCTTCGCGTTCCAATTGGCGCAGTCGTTCAGCAACTTTTATCACGAGTTTCCGGTGCTGTCGGAAACGGACCGGGAGAAAAAAACGTTCCTGCTGTGGATGACGGACTACTTCCGCACGCAACTGGACCGCACGCTGGCCATCCTGGGGATTGAAGTGCCCGAATATATGTGACGCTTGAATTGCAGGCCGGGGCCTGCGTTACGTAACGCAGGCCCTGGCCTGCATTAAAATAGAGACATACATGAAAAATCAGAACTCTTTCGGGTCCGCGGGCGAGCTTCGTGTCGGCAACCGCTCCTATCAGATCTATCGTCTTGCCGCTCTCGACAAGATGGCCAAACTCTCTCGCATCCCGTTCTCGATCAAGATTCTGCTCGAAAATCTGCTGCGCTTTGAAGATGGCGCGACCGTGAAGCGTTCCGACATCGAGTACGTAGCCGCATGGGACCCGTCAGCGCCGCCGAGGGAGGTCAATTTCCGTCCCGCGCGCGTGCTGCTTCAGGATTTTACCGGCGTGCCCTGCGTGGTGGATCTGGCTGCGATGCGGGACGCGCTTCAGAAAATCGGCGCCGATCCGCGCAAGGCGAATCCGCTGATTCCGGTGGACCTGGTGATCGATCACTCGGTCCAGGTCGACAAGTTTGGCACCAAAGACTCCTTCGATTTCAACGCTCTGCTGGAATTCCAGCGTAACCAGGAACGTTATGCGTTTCTGAAATGGGGACAATCTTCGCTCGAAAATTTCCGAGTGGTGCCGCCCGACACCGGGATCGTGCACCAGGTGAATCTCGAGTATCTCGCCACGGTCGTGTTTCACAAAGACGGCAGCGCGTATCCGGACACCGTGGTGGGAACAGATTCGCACACCACGATGATTAACGGATTGGGTGTGGTCGGCTGGGGTGTCGGCGGCATTGAAGCCGAGGCGTGCATGCTGGGCCAGCCGACTTCCATGCTCCTTCCGGCGGTGGTGGGATTCAGACTCAGCGGAAAGCTGCCGGCGGGCGCCACGGCCACCGATCTGGTCCTTACGGTGACGCAGATTCTACGCAAGAAGGGAGTGGTGGGCAAATTTGTCGAGTTCTATGGCGACGGCCTGGACGCGCTGAGCGTCGCCGACCGCGCCACCATCGCCAACATGGCGCCCGAGTACGGCGCCACCATCGGCGTGTTCCCCATCGACAACGCTACCCTCGACTACCTGCGTATGACCAACCGCCCCTCGGATCAGATTGCTTTGGTCGAAGCCTACGCCAGGGAGCAAGGGTTGTTCCGGACGCCGGGCGCGCCCGATCCGGTGTTCTCGGATACGTTGGCGCTGGATCTTTCGACGGTGGTTTCCTCCATGGCCGGACCGAAGCGGCCTCAGGATCGAATCAACCTGCCGGACGTCAAACAGAACTTCCTCGCCGGCTTGGGCGCGCCGCCGAAAACGAACGGCATCGTTCAGGATGGCAGCGTCGTGATCGCGGCGATTACGAGCTGCACCAACACGTCGAATCCCTCGGTGATGGTCGCCGCCGGGTTGCTGGCGAAAAAAGCCGTGGAGCGCGGTCTCAGCGCCAAACCATGGGTAAAGACAAGTCTGGCGCCGGGTTCGAAAGTGGTGATGGATTATCTGAGCCACGCGGGGTTGATGCCGTATCTCGAGAAACTGCACTTCAACCTGGTGGGATTCGGCTGCACGACCTGCATCGGCAACAGCGGGCCTTTGCCGGATGAAGTCGCGGCGGCGATTCAAAAAGAAAAGCTAACTGTCGCGGGTGTGCTCTCGGGCAATCGCAACTTCGAAGGCCGAATCAATCCGCTGGTGCGCGCCAACTATCTGGCATCGCCGCCGCTGGTGGTGGCGTATGCCCTCGCCGGACGCGTGGACGTCGATCTGACGAACGAACCGATCGGTCAGGACCAGTCTGGCCGCGATGTTTTCTTGCGGGAGATCTGGCCCTCGCCCGACGAAGTCCAGGCGGTGGTGAAGGAATCGGTTCGACAAGAGATGTTCGCTAAGGAGTACTCGGAAGTGTTCGCCGGCGACGCCCAGTGGAATTCGATCCAGGTTCCCAAGGGAGCCCAGTACGCCTGGACCGACGCCTCGACCTACATCAAACGTGCGCCGTATTTCGACCAGATGGCCGACCCTGCCACCAACGTGCGCGACCTGAAAGGCGTGCGCGCACTGGCGGTGCTGGGCGATTCGGTGACCACGGACCACATCTCGCCCGCGGGCAACATCGCCGTGGATAGCCCCGCCGGGAAATATCTCGTATCGGTGGGCGTGAAACCGGCGGATTTCAATTCCTACGGTTCGCGGCGCGGGAATCACGAGGTGATGGTGCGGGGCACGCTCGCCAATATCCGTTTGCGCAATCAGATGGCGCCGGGCACCGAAGGTGGCTGGACGATGCATGTCCCTTCGAACCGGCAGATGTCTATTTACGATGCGTCCGTGATCTACCAACAGGAAGGCGTGCCGTTGCTGATCATCGCGGGCAAGGAATACGGCTCGGGCTCTTCCCGTGACTGGGCCGCCAAGGGAGTGCTGCTGCTCGGCGTCCGCGCCGTGATCGCGGAGAACTTCGAGCGCATTCACCGGTCGAACCTGGTGGGCATGGGAGTGTTGCCGCTGCAATTTTTGGACGGGCAGAACCGCGAGTCTCTTGGATTGACTGGGTTCGAGTCCTACGCGATCGAGGGGGTTGTGGCGGCGGTGGAGTCGGCTGGGAAGAAGTTGGTTCGGGTGACTGCCACACAGAACGGCAGCGCCAAAACTTTCGACGTCGCCGCGCGAATCGATACGCCGCAGGAAGGTGAATACTATCGCAGCGGTGGAATCCTGCCGTACGTATTGCGCCAGTTGCAGTAACGCAGGCCCATGGCCTGCCAAAAAGCAGGGCAGGACCTGCGTTACCGGGTTGGCACGCGCGCTTCAATCTTCCTCAAGATATTGTCCAGCTCGGATTCTTTGATCGGGCGGCCGAGCAGAAAACCACCGTTTTCTTCCAGGCTTCGCGCGAGCTCGGGGTCATAGCCGTCGCTGAGCAGCACAAAAGCGGATGTGTGATTTCGGATGCGTTCCTGAAACTCGCTCCAGCGCGAGCCCGACGCACGAATGGCCCACAGCACCGCGTCAAAGTGGAGGCGCTGGGCCAGATCGGCGGCCTCTTCCAGGGGCACTGGTACCACGCGGTGGCCGCGCATGCTCAGCAGGCCGACAAGCTGCCGCTGTCCGCCAGGGTCGGCGTCGACCAGCATTATGGTCAGCGGACACGCGGACTTGCTCGCCTCTGTGGAAAGCGTGCTCTCTTCGGCGCCGCTCGCCAAGGGCAAATCGACATCGAACTGGGCCATCCCGGAGTGGTTGCGGAATCGAATTCCTCCTCCGTGGCTCTGTATGATCCCCTGGCACACGCCGAGCTCTTGT
>JBGPHB010000074.1:0-9859 GCA_041484155.1 Bryobacteraceae bacterium | reverse complement strand
GATCTGAGGCATTTGAGGTGCGTCCTCAGGACCGGCTCGCACGTATGTGTCTAATAGCTAGAGAATGGCAGCGGCAGGCAAAGCAACGGAGCTGGAAGGCGAAGTGGACGCCGGGCCGCGTACGTTTGCCGAGGTTTTGCACGCGAACCAGGCCATGGTCTTCAGCATCGCCTACCATTTTTTGCGGAACCGCTCCGCTGCTGAAGAAGTCGCGCAGGATGTCTTTCTCCAGCTCCACCGCCGCTTCAACGCTCTGGAAACCGATGCGCACATCGTTTTCTGGCTGAGAAAGGTAACCAGCCACCGCAGCATCGACTACATGCGCAAGCGCAAGTTGCAGGCGGCGTCTTCGCTCGAGGATGCGCCTGAACCCTCCGTGCAGGGCGAACCGGAGGATCCCTGGCTCCATCGCAAATTGCGGGCGATGATCGCGTCGCTGCCCGAGAACGCGCGCATGGTTATGGTCCTGCGGTATCAGGAGGATCTGATGCCCGATGAGATCGCCGCGCTCCTGGAGATGCCGGTGCGCACGGTGAAGAGTCATCTACAGAGGTCACTGGCGGCGTTGCGTGAAAAGATCGGAGACATACGGTGATGAACGATTTGGAACAACAACTCCGGGCTGCATTGGAGCGGAAAGCGCCGTCGCCCTTCTTCGAATCGAGAGTGCTTGGCGCGGCGAGAAGACGCCGGCCAGCCGCACGCCTGCGTTGGGTCTGGGCAATCGCCGCAGGTTTGCTGGCGGTCACAGGAGTGGTCTGGCAGCACGAGCGAGCGATCCAGGAACAGGCCGCCGGCCAGGCAGCAAAAGCGCACCTGGAGCTCGCGCTGAGAATCACCAGCGTGAAACTACAAAAGATTCAACAGAGAGTGGAAGCCATTCATCAAAGCAACTAGTATGACAAAGACAACTTTGAGCCGCTGATAAACGCCGATGAACGCGGGTCAGCGTTCATCTGTGTTCATCCGCGGCCAAATAACGAGAGAGTGAGGATCCCTATGAAATTCACCGTGATCGCGTTCGTTGCGCTGTTGCCGCTGGCGGCGCAGGAGATCAAGTTCCCGCCGGGCCTCGACCGTCTCGCGGAAAAGGCGGTGGAGGTGGTCGACGTCACCATGGATGCGTCGCTGCTCCAGCTCGCCGGCCGTTTCTTGTCGGACAAGGATCCTGACGAAGGCAAGGTCAAAAGGCTTGTCACCGGGCTGAAGGGCGTGTACGTGAAGAGCTACGAATTCGAAAAGCGCGGCGAGTACCAGCAGAGCGATGTCGATCAGATTCGCTCGCAATTGCGCGCTCCGGGCTGGTCGCGTGTGGTGGGTGTGCGCAGTCGGAAGGATGGCGACAACGCCGAGGTGTTTCTGAAGAGCGAGGCAGGACAGATCACGGGCCTGGCGATCATCGTAGCCGATCCTATGGAGCTGACCATCGTCAACATCGTGGGTTCCATCAGGCCCGACGAAATCCGCGACCTCGGCGGCCATTTCGGGATTCCGAAGATCGACGTGGAGATTCGTAAGGGTGCGAAAGAGAAGGAGGACGAGTGATGAAGGCTATCTTGCTCGGTTGCGCCCTTTGCTTGACTACCGCCCAGGCCGCTGACCGTGAATTTAACGACGTCGTTCGGGTGATCTCAGACGAGTTTCACACAAGACCCATCCATATTCCGTTCTTTGGACTGGTGAATGCTTTCACCGCAGCCGTGCGCCCGGCCGGCGCCAAACACATTGACGTGGCGGTGTTCGAGAGTCTTGGGCCCAGCAGCCGCGACCTGCCGCAAGCTATCCGCAGTGCCGTGGGCTCGCGCTGGAGCCCTCTGGTTCACGTTCAGTCCTACCGGAAGGGACACGAAGAAACCGTATTCGTCTATATGCGCCAACAGGGGCAGGATTGGAAACTGCTCGTCGCCGCGATTGAGCGCGACCAGGCCACGGTGGTTCAACTCATGCTAAACCCCAGCACTCTCGCACGCTGGCTATCGGCGCCGGACGAGTCAGCCAGGCGTTGGAATCGGGATTGGGATGATTGACATCCACAATCTGCGTTAATCGGCGTTTATCAGCGGCAAAGAAAATAAAGATTAGCCGCTGATGAACACAGATAAACGCGGATTCAAATCCGTATCCAACGTTTGGATTTCATTTCAAATCGAGGCAAGCTCCCACTAGGAACTGGCGATACCGCGATGCGCAAAGCGAACGCGTTGCGCAGTGCCGTCTCCAGCCGCCGCGCCAAGCCGTGATCGTTCGCGAACTCCGGCGTGGGCTCTACCTGGATACTCAACTCCGTGAGCGCCTGGGTGTTGGAAACCTCGACCCGATATTCCGCAACGCCGCCGCAGGCGCGCAGGATCTCTTCGACCGCCGTGGGATACACATTGACGCCCCGCACCACCACCATGTCGTCGGTTCGTCCCAGGATTCCGCCGGGCAGCGCCAGGTCGCACGTGCCGCATTCGCAGGGATCGTCCGGCCCACGCTGAACCAGGTCGCCGGTGCGATAGCGCAGCAGCGGCGATCCCGTCCGGCCCAGATTCGTCAGCACCAGCTCACCGGCGCCGCCGGGCGGAACGGGCTGGTGGTCGTGCGGATCGATCACTTCGGCGACATACGATGATTCGATCACGTGCAACACGCCCGGCCGCTTCGGGCAACCGTAGCTCACCGGGCCGACTTCCGTCATCCCGTGATGATCGACGACCTTTGCGCCGTGCCAAAGTCTTTCGATAAGGGCCCGTGTCGCCGGGATACTGCCGCCCGGTTCTCCGGCGACGATAATTCGCCTGACTTTGGACGCCGCGAGATCGATCTTCTCCTCCCTGGCGACGTCGGCCAATCGTATGGCGTAGGTGGGAGTGCAGCACAGCACCGTGGCGCCGGTATCGATCATGGCGGTCAAGCGCACCGCGCTGCGCATCCCGCCTCCGGGTATGCACAGACAACCCATGCGCGCGGCGCAGTCAAACGCAACCCAGAATCCGAGAAAGGGCCCAAAAGAAAATGCGATGAAGAGACGGTCCCCAGGACCAACGCCCGCGGCGTTGTACACCTGGGTCCAATTACCGATCATCCAGTCCCAGCTTTCCCGGGTATCCAGCCAGCGCATGGGCTGGCCGGTGCTGCCGCTGGTTTGGCTGAAACGGCTATAGCTTTCGACGGGATAAGTCAGGTTGGAACCGTAGGGCGGGTGCTTGATCTGATCCTCCACCAACTCCTGCTTCATCGTGAAGGGTACGCGTTTCGAAAACTCGTCCAGGTCTCGAACTTCCGCCGCTCCGAGCTTGTCGCGATAGAAAGGATTGTGCGCCAGCACAGTGTCCAGAAGCGCCCGCACCCGGGCCCACTGGTGTGCTTCAATATCCTTCCGGTTAGACAGTCTGGTGGCGGTCGGCGGCATGATTCAGGACTTCTTGCGCGTTCAAGGGCCGGCCGTGCGAAAGCGCCGCCGGAACGTCGATGAATTTCGCGACGGCATCCCACAGCGGTTCGAAGTCTCGAAACAGATTGCCCATCAGGCAATCGGTCATATCGCCTTTAAGATCCGGATACTCCAGGAGAAACTCGCGGAAACTGAACGCCGTGTTGTAAAACGCGTAGACCAGCCGGCGCATGGCTTCGATTCCCTCACAGGACCGCGTCCCGTACTCCAGGAATCGGGAAGCCGAAACGTCGCCAGCGGTTAATGCCGCGTCCACGGCCTCGGCGGCAAGTTCGCCGGTGCGCAGCCCGATGAAAACGCCGGAAGAAAACACGGGATCCAGGAAGGCGAACGCGTCTCCCGCCAGAACCAGACCGTCGGCCGCGCAATGCCGGGAACGATAGGAATATTCACCCGTCACGCGATAGGGTCCGAATTGCTCGCCCGCCGCGATGTGTTGCTCAATCCATTTGTTGTCGTTCACGGCGCTGTGAAAGATAGCCGTCAGATCGCGGGAATCCCGGTACAGGTAGTCCTTCTCGGCAACCACACCGCAACTCACGATGTCTCCGGCAAGCGGGATATACCAGAACCATCCCTTGTCCGGGACATACGCAATCGTGGTGGCGCCTTCATCGATTCCGGGATCGCGGAGGGCGCCTTTGTAATAAGTCCAAACCGCAATCTTGTTCAGGTATGGATCGCGCTGCTTCCATCCGTGCTTGGTGATCGCGAACGCATCCCGCCCGCTGGCGTCGATGGTCATGGGCGCGTGAAATTCCCGCACAACACCACTCGCGTCCACGGCCTTTACGCCCACCACCGAGCCGTTCGAGTGGATCAACTCCCGGACGTTGATCTCCTCGATCACTTCGACGCCCTTTTCGCGCGAGTTGTCGAGCAACAACTGGTCGAACTCGCTTCGCAGGACTTGCCAGGTCAGGGAAGCTTCATGCTTCAACTGCTCGAAAAAGTAAAAAGGAACCGAAAGCTTTCCCTTGGAGCTTACAAACTGTACGCTGTATTTCTTGGTGAAATGCGACGCCTTCATCTTCTCGACAACGCCGAGTCGCTGGAGCGTGTAGTAACAATACGGAAGGAGCGACTCGCCGATATGATAGCGGGGGAATTTTTCCCGTTCGAGCAGCACCACGCGCCGTCCCTTCAGGGCTAACGTGGACGCCGCGGTGGAGCCGGCGGGTCCGCCTCCGATGACGATGGCGTCGTACGGTTTTCCGTTAGTCAAAACTTCGCCTCCTCATGTATAACGTGCGTTGCGATGCTCGGGCAGGAAAAACTCGTGCAGCAGCCGGTCCACCTGCAGCAGGCCATCGCGATTCAGCCGCAAATTGTCCTGGTCGATCGACAGAAAGCCTTCCTCGCGCAGTTCTTTCAAGGGGCCGGCGAATTCCTGTTCGAGTTCGATTCCGAACTTGTCGCGGAAGTACGCTTTGCGAACCCGGCCCAGCTTCATTTGGAGGATCAGCTCGCGAATGAAGCGCTCTTTCCGGGTGGGGGTTAGGGCCCGGTAAATAGGAAGATCCCCTTGGCGGAGTTTCTCGCAATACGGTCCGAACTCATGCTGGTTTTGAAAATGCGTACCTTGGACATGAGAGAAGGAGGCCACGCCCAATCCGATCATGTCTGCGCCGGTCCATAACAGGTCGGTGTAGAGAAAACGGGTTCGCGCAGGGTCCCTGACGGCCGTGTAGGCACTACGCACGGTATACCCGGCTTTCTCCAATTCCGAAAAAGCATAGCCCGCCCACTCCCGCTTGGTCTTCCAGCTTGCCACCGGCGCGACGTCTGTTCCGTACACCTTCATTTCCTGGAAGAGCGTCGTGTTATAAGGGACCTCCATCTGGTAAACCGTGACGCTATCGGGAGCCATCTCGATGGTCTTCCGCACGCACTCCCGCCAGTTGTCCGGGTTCTCGCCGACCATGCCCGCGATCAGGTCAATATTAATTTGCGGAAACCCGATGGAGCGCGCAAAGCTGTACGCACGCTCGATCTCTTTCGAAGCGTGCGCCCGGCCGTTGGCCTTCAGAATGGCATCGTCGAAATTCTCGATGCCCAGGCTGAGGCGCGTGACGCCCAGATCCTTGATCACCTTGAGCTTGCCCTCGGTGAGCGTTCCGGGTTCGCACTCGAAGGTGACTTCCTCGGCCTCGTCCCACGGCAGCGCCCGTTTCATGCCTTCAACCAGGTGGGTAAGCTGGCGTGAGGAAATATAGGACGGCGTCCCGCCTCCAAAGTAGATGAACTTAGGCTTCCTGCCGCCGATGAAAGGCTTTTTCGCGTAAAGGTCCAACTCGTGGATCGCGGCGTCCAGGTAACCCTCTACCTCGGCCGCGTTCTTGTCGGTGTAGACCTTGAAGTAGCAGAAATGGCACCGTTTACGGCAAAACGGGATGTGCAGATAAATGCCTAGCGGCGTGTTCGGAGCGGGCGGGCGGTCCAAAGCGGCAAAAACGTCGCCCACGCGATCCGGGGTCCAGAACGAGTAGGGCGGATAGTTAGAGACAAAATAACTGCCGACTGTGGTCTCTTCCTCGATCCGATGCACGGTGGTCATACCGATCTCGTTGAGCCCAGGCACCTTTGATCACCAGCGGTGGAAAGGGAGGTCACGCTCAAGTATACCTTACCGACGTTTGTTAGAGTGAGAATACCCCAGTGAATCTCGCTCGCCTGCTGTTGCAGATTGCCGTTATCCTTGCAGTCTGCCGGCTGCTTCATGGAATTCTGCGCCGGCTGGGACAGCCTCCGGTCATCGGCGAAATCATCGCGGGACTGCTGCTGGGCCCATCGTTTCTGGCGTGGATCGCGCCGTCGTGGTACGCCCGGCTTTTTCCGCCAGATAGCCTACCCGCTTTGAATGGCCTGAGCCAGATCGGCCTGGTGCTGTTCATGTTTCTGGTCGGCCTGCGCCTGGATTTATCGGAAGTGAAGGCTTTCCGGCGGGTGGCGGGCCTCGCGGGCGTTCTGAGCATCGTGATTCCGTTTTCCGCCGGCCTGGCCCTGGCGCGGACGCTGCACCACCTTGCGCCCGGATCGCCGATCCTACCGTTTTCATTGTTTATCGCGGTAGCGATGAGTATCACGGCGTTTCCGGTGTTGGCGCGCATTTTGTCGGACCAAGGAATGGCCAATACCAAGCTTGGACACGTCTCCGTGGCCTGCGCTGCATTTGATGACATCACGGCGTGGACTATGCTCGCCTGGATCACGGCCATCACCCGATCGATTCACGGCCAGGCATCACCGCTGGATGCAATCGCGAGAGTGGGTGCGTATGTAGTCGTCATGGCCGTCGTCGTCCGCCTCGTGTTGGGGTGGCTGGCCCAGCGCTTCCCGGTCGCACAAGAGCTCTCGATCATGCTGTTGTTCGGGTTTCTTTCGAGCTGGATCACTGAATTGATCGGGATCCACGCTTTGTTCGGGGCATTTTTCGCGGGTGTCGTGTGGCCCCGAACCGGTACGATTGTCGCGGACATATCCGGAAAGCTCGAGCCGATCGCCATGGGGCTGCTGATCCCGCTGTTTTTCAGCTACACCGGGATTCGGACCAACATGGGCCTCATCGGCAGCGGTCTCTGGGGCTTTGAGGCGGCCATCATCGCGGTCGCGGTGGCGGGCAAAATGGGAGGCGCATTCATCGGCGCCACCATCATGAGGTTCGGGGTTCGGGACTCTCTCGCGCTGGGGGCTTTACTTAATACACGCGGTCTGGTTGAGCTAGTGGTTCTCAACGTAGGGCTGGACCTCGGAATCCTGTCGCCGGCATTGTTTTCGATGATGGTGCTCATGGCGCTGGTCACAACCGTGATGACGGTTCCTTTGTTGAAGCTCATTCTTCCCGGACGGCTTGCTCGGTGTGGGGCAGCTTGAAAAGCTGCGCGGCGGCTGCTAACCGCCGCTTTAGGCGGGTTCCACAACCCGCCGAACCCCGCCCTAACGGGCGGGGCTGGTCGAGCGTTTACAACAACCGGCAAGCCCTGCCCGTAAGGGCGGGGTTCTGTCTTACAAAAATGTAGAAACTCCAGAGGCGGGTTTCACAACCCGCCGCAGGATGCCATCCTGCCCCACCTGCTACGGCCTCCCCACCCGCACCGGAGGCGGCTCGTTCAGAATCAGCCAGTACAGCCCGAGTTGCCGGGCCGCCTCAACGAATTGGGCAAAGTCCACCGGCTTTCTTACATAGCTGTTGGCGCCCAGGTTATAGCCCCCGATGACATCCTTCTCCTCCCTGCTGGTTGTCAAAATGACCACCGGGAGGAGCTTCGTCCTTTCATCCGAGCGCACGCGGCGCAGGACATCAAGACCGTTGATCTTGGGCAGATTCAGGTCTAACAGGACCACGCTCGGCGTAACAGCCGGTTCCCGGCTGGAGTAGGCGCCGGTCAGGAAAAGGTAGTCCAAGGCTTCTTGGCCATCGCTGACCACCACGATGTCGTTAGCGACCTTGCTCCTTTCGAACGCCCTCTTGGTAAGTTCGACGTCGTCGGGGTTGTCCTCAACCAGCAGAATTACGTGTTCTTTCTTGGTCATGTTCGGCTCCTTAGTCCTGGGGCCTGGAGGGTCCACTGGAAGGTCGCGCCTCCCTCGACGGCGCTCTCCGCCCATACGCGCCCTCCATGCCGTTCCACAATCCGATGCACGGTAGCCAGGCCGATTCCGGTTCCAGGGAACTTTGATTCCGGGTGCAGGCGCTGGAACGGCCTGAAGAGTTTCTCAACGTAGGCCATGTCAAACCCAGCCCCGTTGTCGCGCACAAAGTAGGTTGCCGCGCCGTCCTTCTGCGTGACCCCAAATTCGATGACGGGCTCGGCGACGTTCTTGGTGAACTTCCACGCGTTTCCGAGCAAGTTCTCCAGCACGACTTGCAAAAGACGGGAATCCGCCTCGACGACCACTCGGTCCGGGATCACTACCTGAACCCGCCGGTCAGGGGCCGCCTCCTGGAGAGCGGCCGCAACCTTGCGCGCCAGAGCAGACAGGTCCACGCGTTCGCGGCGCAGCTCCGCGCGTCCCACCTTGGATAGTTGCAACAGATCGTCAATCAGCTCGCCCATCCGCTGGGCCGCCGCGCGAACGCGGTGAAGGTATTCCTGGGCCTTCGGGTCGAGGTTGCTGGCGTACTCCTCGAGCAACGCCTGGCTGAAGCCGTCGATGCTCCGCAGCGGCGCGCGTAAGTCGTGCGAGACCGAGTAGCTGAACGCCTCCAACTCCTTGTTCTTTCGCTCCAGCTCCTCGACCAGTGACGCTCGTGTTTCCGACAGGTCCCGAGCCGCGCGCGCCTCGGTTGCTTCCAGCTCCTTGTCCTTGAGCTCCTCGGCGATGCGCCGGTTTTCTTCTTGAAAGAACTTGCGCCGAAGCAACGCCCGAATCCGGGCCTTGAGCACGGTCATGTCGCTGGATTTCGCGACAAAGTCGTCGGCACCCGCCTCCAAGCCCCGAGTCACGTCCTCTTTGGTCTCGGAGGAAGTCAGCATGATGATCATCACCGGGGCTGGCAGTTGCTTGGTCTGGCTGATCCGGCGGCACACCTCGATTCCATCCATTCCCGGCATGATCAGGTCCACCATCACGCAATCAAAAGCTTCCCGGGACATGCGCTCCAGCCCCTCCTCGCCTCCCGCCGTTTTGGTGACCTCGTACCCTTCGTCGGCGAGATTGCCGGCCAGATTTTCGAGGTACGTCGGGCTGTCGTCTATGGCCAGGAGGCGTGCCCGGCGGAAATAGGATTCCTGGGGGGCCGGGGTCGAGGATGGCGAGCTGGAATCTCGCATCAGGGCGCGGACGCGCAGCAGGAGAATCTCGGGGGCCACGGCTTTGGCAAGATAGTCATCGGCGCCGCTGTCCAGGCCGACCCGCTCGCTTTCCCCGGCTTCCTCCACGGTCAGCATCAAGATGGGGATGTTGCGCGTCGCTGCATTCATCCGGATTCGCCGGCACAGCTCATCTCCCCGAATCCCCGGGAGGTGGTAATCGGCGATGATGAGGCCGGGCCGATGGCGGTTTAGCTCTTCCAGCGCCGCCTCCGCGGTCGAAGCGCGGACCACGTCCCAGCCCTCTTGCTCCAGCAGATGTTGGAGCTTGAGCGCCTGGGTTTCGGAGTCTTCCACAATCATGATTGGGGACGTCATGCAACCTCCTGCTTGAACTGCGTCAACTCGCGGATTCGAGGCGCGATTTCCTGTAGCGGCAGACATTCGGATACAGCTCCCAGGCGGACAGCCTCCGCTGGCATCCCATACACCACCGCGGTCGACTCATCCTCGGCGATGGCGTAGCCGCCCCGGTTGCGGAGTTGAAGCAGTCCTTTCGCGCCATCCTCTCCCATGCCGGTGAGAAGCACACCCAACGCGCGGCCGCCGAACGCGTTCGCCATGGATTCAAAAAGCACTGTTCCCGAAGGCCGTTGAGCGCAGACCGGGT
>JBGPHB010000073.1:0-9891 GCA_041484155.1 Bryobacteraceae bacterium | reverse complement strand
TTTATCGATGCCTACGACGCCGACACCGGCAAGCGCGCATGGCGATTCTGGACGGTACCCGGTCCCGGCGAAGCGGGCAGCGACACCTGGGGCCCCGACGCCTGGAAGCGCGGCGGCGGCTCCACTTGGATCACGGGCACCTACGATTCCGCGCTGAACCTCATTTACTGGGGAACCGGAAATCCGGGACCGGACTGGAACGGCGACGTCAGGCCCGGCGACAATCTCTACACCTGTAGCATCGTCGCGCTCGATGCCGACACCGGAAAGCTGAAGTGGCATTTCCAGATGACTCCTCACGACATGCATGACTGGGATGCCATCAGCGATCCGGTGCTGGTGGACATGACTGTGAAAGGACAAAAAGTGAAGGCCGTGATCCAGGCGAATCGTAACGGTTTTTTCTACGCGCTCGACCGGGCCAACGGGAAGCTCCTGGTGGCCAAGCCGTACACCAAGGTGACTTGGGCGGACGGCATCAAACCCGACGGCCGGCCGAACCTGATTTCCGGCCAGGACCCGAGCGAGGAGGGGACCAAGGCGTGCCCGTCCGTTGGCGGCGGGCATAACTGGCAGGCCAGCGCCTACAGTCCGCAGACTACCTGGTATTACTTCCCCACCACGGAGGGCTGCCAGACATACTACAAGACCAATCAGGAGTACCGCGAAGGGCTGCTCTATACCGGAAGCACCGGGA
This sequence comes from Bryobacteraceae bacterium, assembly GCA_041484155.1. Lineage (GTDB taxonomy): Bacteria > Acidobacteriota > Terriglobia > Bryobacterales > Bryobacteraceae > Palsa-187. Next base: position 9,194 of record JBGPHB010000073.1, on the reverse strand, counting down.
CGCCCCTCCCGCTCGATCCAACGACGGGGGCGGTGCAGGCTCTGGACCCGGCGACCGGCGAAACCAAGTGGAAATTCGAAATGGTCAGCCCTCCTTCGAGCGGCTTGCTCGCCACCGCCGGTGGCTTGATCTTCAGCGGTAACCGGGAAGGGTACCTCATGGCGCTGGATGCGCGAACCGGGAAACCGTTGTGGAAGTTCCGGACCGGTGGAGTCGTGATTGCGCCCCCAATCACCTATCTGCTCAACGGAAAGCAACATGTGGCCGTCGCGGCGGGCGACGCTTTGATCACCTTCGCACTGCGTTGAGCCCTGACGCTTGCTGCGATCGAAACGCCAAAATGTGACACAAGGGCGTGGCTGAGACCAAAGATAGAGCGCTATGAGAACAATTCCCGTGAGGATCCCGATGGTTGGAGGCGCGGATCGGAGTCGAACCGACGAATAAAGGTTTTGCAGACCTCTGCCTTACCACTTGGCTACCGCGCCTTTGTCAGGTCTACTCCAGTCATACCGTGACGCCCGGCAAAAGTCAAATCTGGCGGGTCATTGCTACTGCTTCAAGTTTGGCGTAGCACCGCCGACGCCCGGGTCGCGACGGCGCACGCCGGGACGGTCCAGTCTGAACCGCTGCCGCTGTTGCAATTGCTGCCACTGCTGCGCGGTCAGGATCGTCCGCAGTTTCAGATCCATCCGCGAAACGGCCTTGGTCAGCTCGCCGCGCGCGATGCCCAACTGCTCGATCGCATCGTAGGCTTTGCGCTGATCCACGGGATCTTCGTTAAACGCGGCTTCCAGGGCGCTCTCGGCCGTGTTGACCGCCGCCCGCAGGTCGGACATCCGGCCGCGATACTCCTCCTGGGTGGCGCGGATCTGAGTGGTTTGCGAGTCCGTCAGGTTGAGGTCGCGCGTCACACTGCTGTCCCACCACGGACGGGGTCCGCGACCCGGCTGCTGTGCACAGAGCAGCCCGGGAACAACCAACACTAGAAGCCATTTCGCCATGATCTACTGATTATCCTCAAATAGGGCGTGGATGGGAGCGGCCGCCCGCGGTTCAGTGGTTTGCTCCATCGAATAAACTTCGGAAAACAACTGCGCGTCGCCCACGTCGGGACGCGGAGGCGGCACCGGCCGGTACAGGAACACGCCGACGGCCAGCAGGCACGCCGCCCCCAGCGCGGGGACCCACTTCATCTGCGGGCGCGGCTGCTCTCCGAGCCGGGCGTAGATCTTGCGCCGTTGCGCGGCCAGAAAATCGATCGAGACTTCGTCGGGCACGGCGAGCCTCGCCCGCCGCTCGCGCAACTCGCTCCAGCGCCGCGCACAATCGCCGCAGGTTTCCAGGTGTTCGCCGTTCTCAGACAGGCCGCAAAGCCGGTCCAACAACTCATCATCACTGAGATGCCTGTTCATTTCGTTCCCCCGTAGTAGAGGTCGCGCAATTCCGCGCGGAGCTTGGCCACCGCGCGAAACATGTGCGCCTTCACTGTCCCCACATCCAAACCCAGAACACCGCCGATTTCTTCCAGGCTCATGTCCTCGAAATGCCGCAACGCAAACACCGCCCTCTGCCGCGGAGACAACTTTTCGAGCGCCGCGTTCAACCTCACGCCGATCTCGCCCGCAAAGTAACGAGCATCCGCTCCCGGCGCCGTCGAGGCCGCCATCCCCAGGATCGCCCGTTCATCCTCCGCCGAGGGCCGCCTTCTCCAGAACTGCCACTTGCGCGACCGCAGCCGGTCGAGGCAGGTATTGACGGCGATCCTGGTCACCCAGCGTGCCGGATCGTCCAATTCCTTGCCAGTGTCGCGCTTCAGGGCCTGGTAGGCCTTCAGAAACACATCCTGAGTGGCCGAATCCGCCTCATCCCGATCCTGCAAGAGGCGCTGGCACAGAGCGTACACCCGCCGCTGTTCGGACGTCATCCACGCCCCGAAATCGCACAACACGACGGGCTCGGTCTCCTGGACCAACAGAGGCTCGGCCATCAGCCCCATCATACCCCTCAGGACGGGCCGATTTAACAACGGTTTACACGATTTCAGCTACTGGACGCCGAACGCGGCGACACGCGTCGTCACCAGCTCACGAGCCTCTGGGGCTGGCATCTCATCGAGAAGCTTGGAAATGGGCAGGCGTTCTTCGCCAGCCAGGGCGGCGGTGAAGACGGAGTCCTTGGGCAACTGGTCGAGGTCCTTGCCTTCTTCGACCACCATCTCGCGTTCGATCCAGTTGGAAAGCGGGATGTTGCGGAAGAACAGCCGCTCCTGCATCACCATGGTCTTCTTGGAGGCGGAAAGCGACCTGCTTTCACGCACGTAGCTGCGCTCTTCGACGCGGAAGTCTTGCATGAACTCATCCAGGGCGAGACGCTTGGTGGACTCCTCGGTGGCCTTGATCCGTTCCTCCAGGGTCGTCTTTTGCGAGCTGATGGTCGCGCGCGCTTCGGCTAGCGATTCCCGCTCCTTAGCGATCGCCACTTCCATCTTCGCCTGGGTGATGTAATAGGCCAATAAGGCGCTTCCGCCCGCCACAAAAACGGGGAGAAACATCCACAGAAAGGCATCCATGTGCGTGTCCATGCGACCTGACTTGTCTATCGGAAGGACATGGGTAGAAAGTTAGGGTCGTAGGGGAAAAACCTAAGGCGTCCTTCGGAAGGACATGGGTAGAAAGTTAGGGTCGTAGGGGAAAAACCTAAGGCGTCCTAGTGTCTTGAGTCATTAATTCGCTTAAGATCTGGAAGCTACAGTTCACGCAAAGCCCCGGCCCCGTGACCGGGGTTCATTGAGAAGGGAAACTCTCCGTGAAAATCGCGCACAACGGACGCGGCGGCAGCCTTTTCACCAATCCAACAGAAGACGCCGCCGCGTCCTGTGCGCTTTGCGTGAAATGCAGCTTGAACTATTGAGCGAGCCGCACCACCCTGCCATCCACATAAACCGCCGAGAACCATCGAGCCGGCAGGACACCGTCGTCCTCGCCATCGGGCGCCTTAGAGTCCACCAGAACGGCGTCGACCGGGGATAACGTGACTCCCCCGATCTCCACGTGCCTCAACCTGCCGTGCGACACGGACCGTTCACCGACGTATGTGACCAGTCGTCCGCTCTGCTGAATCTCACCTACCTGCGGGCAGCGCTCGCTGCATTCCACCACTAGATTGGTGGCTCCACTGTCCAGTGTGAGGCGCCAAGGTCTCCCGCCGGGTTCGAGTGTGACCGGGAGCACGGTTCGCCCGTGGAGTTGCCCCGCCGTCACGGCGATAGGCAAACGATCGGCTCGCTCAATGGCTTCATCGCCGCGCCACAATCTTTTCGACCTGTAATCGATCAGGTACGCGGATCGGCCGAGGAAACTTTGTCCCAGCACACCGTCCGCTCTGCCATCCAGCATCCGAACCTGCGGCAATTCGATCACGACAATATCCACGCCGGATTCTTCGCCCGCGCCGACCTCCACGCGGTTATTCGAAGCCGCGGGAATGATCTTTTCGCCTCCAAGGCTGGTCAGGATTACGCGGTGGTTGTACGCTAATCCGGCTTTCCGGGCAGCGTTCGGTGTGAGCATGCAGGAAGCAGCGCCAGTGTCGATGAGCATCCGAAACGGCCCGTGTCCATTGATGGTGGCGTTAATGAAGGGGAATCCGTCCCTCATCAGAATGGCTGGGTTCTCGCTGGCGGAACATGTCGCGTAGCCCAGCCCCGTCAAGAGAATCAAGCGTGTCCAAATTCGCACGCTGTAGCTATCGGTAGATCACAGCCGAAAGAGTAGCGGCAAGTGGGGCCTCAGATCCACAACCTGGCCGCGCCGCTCGGAGTCGAACGCAACTTCAAGGAGGAAGGCCGTTCCTTGCCGGATCGACAAGATCCCGCTCTCAACCAGCGCCAGTGATGGGGCGGACCGCAGCGGCGCCGGACTGGTCAAAACCAGCCCGGTGATCTCCCGAACACCAAGTGGATGTTGGATGAACCGCTGCTCCCAGTCCAGCCGCCGCATGAAGGACATGTAAAACCACATCGGCTCGTCGACTCCCGTGTCCGCGATGTGTATCGCGAGCGGGTCGGGCAAATAGGCCGGCCGGTATTGCCATCCCGGAAAAGGCGGCTCCGCGTTTTCGGGATCGGCAGGACGGACAGCGATACCGAACGGGCAGGTGTGCGGAACGGACCATCGCTCCCAAAGCAGTGTACGCCGTGCCGGTTCGCTCTGGGCCTCACTCGCGTCGCTTACCCAGAGCAATTCGATCATCGCGTTGGCGAAAGAGAAACGCCGGTTCGCGGTGCCTTGTCCCGGATGCTGATTGGGAGGCGCCTCACTCAGCCCGAGTTGAATCAGCCGTTCCGCTTCAGGGGCACCCGGACGGGCGCAGACGAACAGATGGTCCAACTCGGCAGGCATGAATTTAGGGTATGCTCTTTACGACGCTTGCATAATCTAGCCCCGATCCCGGCGGATCACCCGGGTTTGACACTTTGGCTCACCGGGTTGAGCTCCGCCGGCAAGAGTACCCTCGCGCATTTTGTTGCCGAGCGGTTGCGCGCCATGGGATGCAAGGTGGAAGTCCTGGACGGCGACGTGATGCGTCAGAGGCTCTGCAAGGATCTGGGCTTCTCCAAGCACGATCGTGACGAAAACATTCGGCGCATCGGATTTGTCGCCGAGCTTCTGTCGCGACACGGCGTCATCGTGATTGTGTCGGCGATCTCTCCGTACCGCGCGATCCGGGAGGAAATCCGCGGCAGGATTGAAAACTTCGCCGAGGTCTACGTGAACGCATCTTTGGAAGTGTGCGAGCGGCGCGATATCAAGGGTTTATACAAGCGGGCGCGCGCCGGCGAGTTGAAGGGATTTACCGCGATTGACGACCCGTATGAGGCCCCGCTCGAGCCCGACGTCGAGTGCCGCACGGGCCTGGAGACCGTGGAGGAAAGCGCGGCCCGAATCTTGAGTTACGTAATACTGCGGACGGGTCTAAAGCCCACCTGACGTATTTGGCAACCCCGCCCTGACGGGCGGGGCTTTCAGGCGTTGATTAGGAGGTTGCAAATGCGGAGTTACAAACGGACGAAAAGCCCCGCCCGTCAGGGCGGGGTTCCACTGGTACAAGTCTTTGGTTGGGGGGGGCAGACTTCAGTCTGCACGGGAATTCACTTCCGCCCTCCGCTGCAACTCAGCCAGCAGGCTTGTCGGCACCTTGACGCTCGCCAATGCCACCCGCGGTTTCGTCGCGCCGTGAAAATCCGACCCGCCGGTTTGTGCCAAACCAAATTCACCGGCGAGCGCGGCGTGACGCCGCGTGTCCGCCTCCGAGTGGTCGCTATGGAACACTTCGATGGCCTGCAAACCCAGCTCCTTCATTTCCCCGACATATCGGCGTAAGGTTGAATCGTCGCGCGAAAGCCGCACCGGATGTGCGACGGACGCGACTCCACCGGCGTGCGTGACTCGCGATACAGCCTCCTCAAACGCCGGCTCATAGCGTCGCACGTGGCACTTCCCACCCTCCGCCAGGTACTTATCGAATGCTTCCTGAATGGACTGGACATAGCCCTTTTCCAGCATCAAAGCGGCGAAATGAGGCCGGCCGGGCAGGTTGCGGCCACGGGACTTCAACTCCTCCATCGTGATCTCCAAGCCATTTCGCTTGAGTGACTCGAGCAAGAGCCGATTCCGCGCGTGGCGGCCCTCTTGTAGTTTTTCGATCCACAGGCGGAAGGCCGCGGTCGGTCCGGCGTTGAAAAAATACGCGAGCAAGTGAACCGAGCGCCCGCGATAGGTGGTGGACAGCTCGATCCCCCATACCAGATCGAGCCCGCGAGCCCTGGCGACCGGGAGAGCCAGTTCATAACCCGAAAAAGTGTCGTGATCCGTAATGGCGAGCGCGTCCAGACTCGCGGCGCAAGCTGCTTCCACAAGTTCGGGCGGGGATAGGGTCCCATCGGACTGGTCCGTATGGGTGTGAAGATCTATCATCCTTGAGTATGCTACAAAATGAGTGAAGCACGATGAGCAGCTTCCACCGCAAGCCCCCGCCTCTGCCAATTCGGTTCGCATTAGGCGTGGGGATCTATGGGATCGCCCGCCCTCTGATCCGGGGTCTCGAAAGGTTTGGACGGGCAGAACGAGCCCTTGGGTCCATGGCTGCCAAAAATCAGCAGAGGCTGGAGAAGAACAATCCGTTCCGGGGCTATGTTCCGGGCAAACAGGATGTGTTCGTCATGACCTACGCCAAAAGCGGCACGAACTGGATGATGCAGATCGCCCACCAGCTCATCTATCACGGGAAAGCGGAGTATGAGCATATACATTCCGTGGTTCCCTGGCCCGACACGAAGGCGATGCCTCCCTTCCTGCGCGACTACGCCATCGCTCTAAAGGACGCGGACGATTGGAAGACCTCTCCGGAACAGAAGCGCGTCATCAAGACTCACTTCAATTGGGAGATGGTTCCGTATTCGGACGACGCCCGCTACATCGCCGTCATTCGGGACCCCAAGGATGTCTTCGTATCGAACTATTTCTTCGTTAGGGACGGCATTTACGGCCCGGCCATGCCCTCGGTAGACACCTGGTACAACTTATTCCTGTCCGAAAAATTCATGCTCGGCGGATCGTGGGCGGTGAATGCCGCCGGTTACTGGGCGCAGCGTCATCGGCCGAACGTCCTGGTCTTTTCGTTCAAATCGATGAAGCGCGATCTCAGGGGAACCGTGCTCAAGGTGGCGGATTTTCTAAATGTGCGGGTATCGGACGAGGTGATCCAGGAGGTCTGCGACAAGTCCTCGTTCGAATATATGAAGCGCATCGATCACAAGTTTCGGATCGGGAAGATGATTCCGTGGCGCCCCGAGGGCGCGATGATGCGCAAGGGAACGCAGGGCGATTCCTCGGAGCTGCTAACCCCCGAGCGGCAACAGGAAATGGACGCCTATTTCATGGCCGAACTGAAGCGCCTGGGTTGCGATCTCCCGTACGAAGAGTTTTGTGACCTGGCGCCCCAGAAAGCGGCAGTCCTGGGGAGTGCAAGACGATGAGCACCGTGACGACCCGTGGTCCAATCGCCTCGACCTACCAACGCCGGCCGCCGTCCTTCGCCGCCCAATGTGGATTTGGCGTCATGCTCTCCGGAATTGTCGGGCCCATGATCTGGGGTCTCGAGAAGCTGGGGCGCACCGACCGCGTGCTGGCGCGCATGGGTGCGGGCCGGCATCAGCGGCTGGTCAAGAACAATCCCTTTCGCGGCTACGTTCCCACCGAACATGACGTCTTCGTAGCCACCTTCGCCAAGAGCGGCACAAACTGGATGATGCAAATCGCGCATCAGCTTGCCTGGCACGGGAACGGTGAGTTCGACCACATTCACTCCGTCGTTCCCTGGCCGGACACGGTGATGATGCCTCCGCTGAGAGGATACGCCATTCCGATCAAGGACCCCTCTGTCTGGATGGCGTCTCCGGAGCAGAAACGAGTCATTAAGACGCATTTCGATTGGGACTTGCTGCCGTACTCCGAGGCGGCCCGCTACATCATGGTGATTCGCGACCCCAAGGATATTTTCGTGTCGAGCTATTTCTTCTTCGTTAAGAATGGACCGCTCGCTGCCGCCAACCTGTCCGTTGACACCTGGTTCCGCCTGTTCCGGTCCCAAAATTTCCCCATCGGTGGGTCCTGGGCGGTGAACACAGCCGGTTACTGGGCTCAGCGCGCTCGGCCGAACGTCCTGGTCCTGTCCTTCAAGTCGATGAAGCGCGATCTACGGGGAACCGTGCTCAAGGTGGCGGATTTCTTGAATATCCACGCCGGCGACGAAGTGATCGAACAGGTCTGCGAAAAGTCTTCGTTTGATTACATGAAGCGCATCGACGACAGGTTTCGCGTATGGAAGATGGTTCCCTGGCGCGAGCAGGGCCCGATGATCCGCAAGGGCGCCCAGGGCGACTCCTCGGAACTGCTCAGCCCGGAGCGTCAGCGGGAGTTAGACGCGTACTTCATGGCCGAGCTAAAGCGCCTTGACTCGGATTTCCCGTACGAAGAGTTTTGTGACGTGACTTAGCCGTGTGAACCCCGCCCTGACGGACGGGGCTTTCGAGACGGGCAAGCCCCGCCCGTCAGGGCGGGGTTCCGGTTGCGGCTATGCTACTGCGTGGGGCAGCCAGTCATGGCGGCGAGCCGGCCTCCAGGCCGGCTTTCTTGTTCCGTGTAACCAAGAAACCCGGCAATCGGTTTTAGCCCCGCAACAACTCCAGCAACGCCGCTGACACCGCCTCCGGCTTCTCCCGCGGCATGAAGTGCCCTGCCCCCGCGATTACTCGACGCGCAACCAGCGAAGTGAACGACGCACGCTCGGCCGGCGGGGAGTCCGCGGGCGGCCGCGCAAGCCCATCTTCCGCGCCGTACAGCGTAATCGAGGGAACCTGGATCTTCGGTCGCTTTGCCAACTGCTGCTCCATCGCCTTGAATCGCTCTTCACCCGCCGCGCCGCCATTCCGATGACGGTACGAGTGAATCACCACATCCACAAAATCCGGATTGTCAAACGACGCCGCAGTCCGATTGTACGTTTCGTCGCTGAAGCGCCAGCCAGGCGACCAAGTCTGCCACAAGAGCCGGCACAGGCTTCGCCGGTTGGCGGCCAGCCCGGCCCGGCCGCGCTCGGTGTTGAAATACCACTGGTACCAGAGCGCCCGTTCCGTCTCCGGCGGCGCCGGCAGCGACGGATCGACCGTGTTCTGGATCGAATAGCCGCCGATCAGAACCGCGGCGCGCACCCGGTCCGGATGGAGCGCGGCTGCGATGCCGGCCGCCCGTCCGCCCCAATCGTATCCCGCGACCGCGAACCGCGGCAGGCGCAGCGCGTCGGCGAAGTCCATCAGATCCTGGCCGATCGCCGCCTGCTCCGCCATCCGCGGAGCCGCCGCATCGCGGAACCGTGTGGGCCCGTAACCGCGCAGGTATGGAACCAATACCCGGTGTCCAGCCTTGACCAACGGCGGCGCCACCTCGTCAAAGGCGCGAACGTCGTCCGGGAAGCCATGAAGCAGGATGATCGGAAAGGCCTGCGCGTCGCCGCTCTCCTCGTATCCAATCGTGAGTAACGGCGTTTGGACCGAGCGCGCAAACGGCGACTGGCCTTGAGCGTGGCGGGCTCCCGCCAATGCAATGTAGGGTACGCTCTTGAGAAATGATCTG
>JBGPHB010000072.1:0-9947 GCA_041484155.1 Bryobacteraceae bacterium | reverse complement strand
TGCGCGGCAAAAACACGGATATTGGTGACCAGCCATCGCTGGCCCACCATCGCGATTTGAAGAACGAGCACGGACGCCGCCATCAGGGTGATCATCCGGTTGCCGAATTCGAGGTCTTGGTAGAAGTACATGGTGTGTCAGAACAAGAAAGTCGAGACCAAAGCCAAAGCACCCAGGATAAACGCCACCACCAGCAGCTCCGGGACGCGGAACAGACGCATCTTGGCGTTGGTCGTTTCCACAAGGACGATGAGGCAGGAGATGACCAGCAGCTTTATCAGATAGAATCCCAACCCGATCGCAACGCCCGCCACATTCCACGCCGAGCTTAGACCGAACGGGAAAAAGGTATTGACGAGCAAGGTCATCAGGACAAGCTGTTTGAGCGAGGCGCCCCACTCGATCAACGCAAGGTACGGGCCGGAGTATTCCAGGATCATGGCCTCGTGAATCATGGTCAGCTCGAGATGAGTCGCCGGGTTATCGACCGGGATGCGCCCGGTTTCGGCGATGAGCACGATGAATAAAGCTCCGAAGGCGAGCATCTGGGAGGGCGCCAGAAAGCGCCAGCTCTGGCCCACGGCGGACCTCGCCATTTCGCTCAAGTTGGTGGAGTTCGCGGAGATGGCGACAGTGAAGATGGCCAGCATCATGGCCGGCTCGGCGATCGCGGAAATCGTCATCTCGCGACTGCTGCCCATTCCGCCAAAAGGAGTTCCCGCGTCGAGCCCGCCCAGGGCCAGAAAGAATCTTCCCAGCGCGAGCAGGTACACTACGGCGAGCACGCCTCCAAACAGGCTGAGCGGCGCCTTGGTGACGACCACGGGAATCATCAGTCCTACCATCGCCGCGGTCAAAAAGACTACGTAGGGCGTCGCTGAAAACAGCCAGGACGCGGTGTCCGGAATTACCATTCCTTTACGCAGCAACTTGTAGAGATCGCGATAGGGCTGCCAGATATCCGAACCACGGCGTGTTTGGAAGCGGGCTTTCATCGTGCGGATAACGCCCGTCACCAGAGGCGCCGTGATCAGCAACAGCACGAATTGCAGCAGGGCGGGGACGATGAGGTTGCTCATGAGCGCACCCCAAACAGCAGCAGCAGGATTAGGGTGATAAAGATGTAGGCCAGGTACGCGTGGATGCTTCCCGCCTGGATGCCGCGCATGCGACCCGCGATTCCGAGGATCGAGTCCCGGATTGGGGCGTACAGGCGTTTCTCAAACATGAGCTCGATCTCGCTGCCGAACCGGATGGACCTGGGATAGTATGGCGAGACCTCGTACTCGGCCTGAATCTCGCGACGAGGTTGATAGAGCGCCGCGAAAATCATCCGCAGTGGTTTCGAGAATGCGACCGCGGTGTATTCATTCTCCGCGGTGAGTCCGGGCAGCCCGCAGTCCCACGTGGGCCCCACGGCGCGCTTTCCCTTGCGCGTCCAGATCAGCCACAACAGCGCCGGGAACGCGGACAAAATCACAAACAGAGCGGCAATCCAGGCGGGGGAAACAGTTCCGCCGCGAGCGGAGCCTGAAGTCAGCACCAGCCCATTGCCGGCGGCAATCAGATCGCTACTGATTCGAGTTCCCAGGAGTTGAGCCGTGACGCCATCGAACACCGGCAGAAAATAGGTGGCTCCGAGACCCAGCGCGAAGCAAGCCGCCGTCAGAAGCGCCATGCCGCCGACCATAAAGGAGTCGCTTTCGTGAGCGTGCTCGGCTTCCTCGCTGCGGGGAAGGGCGAGGAACGTGATCCCAAAGGCCTTCACGAAACAGGTTGCGGCCAGTGCGGAGGTCAGCGCCAGCAGGGCTCCGGCGATCGGAAAGAGAATGCGCATGAGCCTGTCGGTGGTTCCGAATCCCGCCAGCAGCGCCTGGTAGGTGAGCCACTCGCTCACGAATCCGTTCAGGGGCGGCAGGCCGGAGATGGCGATGGCGCCGACCAGGAAGCACAGGGCGGTCTGCGGCATGCGGCGGATCAGGACCCCCATCTCCTCCATGTTGCGTGTATGGGTCGCGTGCAGGACGGACCCGGCGCCCAGAAACAGCAGGCACTTGAATATCGCGTGGTTCATCGTGTGATAGAGGCCGGCGATGAGGGCGATGGCGGCAAGCTGCGTGTGGCCCAGGGAAATGAACATCAGCGACGCACCGAAACCGATCAGGATGATTCCGATGTTTTCGATGCTGTGATAGGCCAGCAAACGCTTCAGGTCGTGCTCCATCAAAGCGTAGAGCACGCCCAACAGGGCCGAGACGACGCCCACGATCAGGACCAGCATTCCGGCCCACACTGGAGGAACGCCGAGAAAATCGAAAAACACCCGAGCCATTCCGTAGATGCCGGCCTTGATGACGATCCCCGACATCAGCGCGGAAACGTTGCTGGGCGCGACGGGGTGCGCCGCCGGCAGCCAGATGTGCAGAGGAATGATGCCGGCCTTGACTCCGAAGCCCACCAAGAACAATAGAAAAATCGAAGCCTGCCAGGGCCCTCGCGCGAAGCTGGAAAAGTCCAGGCTTCCGCTCCGGGCGCTCAGCAATAGAAATCCCACCAACAGGCAGCCCGTGCCGGCGTGCGACATCACAAAAAACAGGACGCCAGCGTCACGAGTTGCCGGATGCCGGTGCTCAAAGCTGACCAGGCAGTAGGCCGAAAGCGCCATTACCTCCCAGGCAATCAGGAAAAAGAATGCGTTCGAAGCGGTGAAGACCGCAGTGAGACTCAGCAGCAGGAGGTTATAGAAGAACCCGAGGACGCCGAGCGTCCGATTGCGGTCAAGGGAACGCAGGTAGCCGAATGAATAGACCGACACTGCCGTCGCAAGCAGGCTGAGGATCAGGTTGAAGTATGTCGATAGGGCGTCGAGGCGGAAACCATAGACCAGGAAAGGAACGCCGGCCGGAATCTCCCAGTGGGTGCCGGCTCCAGAGAGGAGACTGAGGGCACACGCGCCCGTCTGGAGCAATCCCCCGAGCGTCGCGAAGCCGCAGCAAAGAACCCGCGCCCACTTCGGTTTGTGAGATGCGGCCAAGCCGGCAACCGCGCCGACAGCGTACGCAAGCAGCCCGCCGAAGAATGCGTAACCAATTCCCGAACCGGTCACGCCGCGGTCTCACCTCGAAAGTGTGAGCACCACACAGTTGTCAATTCCAGGTTTTCAATGATCTGCAAGACAGTCCCTTCCCGTCGTGCGGTCCATTGTCGAGGACAACGGACATGTAATTAGTTTAGCGCGCACTACCGCGGCGCCGCTGGGTTCGTTTTGTTGTGGCGCAGTCATGGGTTTGTTCCCGAACGGCTCCCGGTCTTGCCTACGGCCTCCACTTCCAGGAATCGCACGAGGGGAGCGATTGGCATCGCGAGGAGTGTCGGTAAGTGCTTGAACGGTGAGGAACAGAGGGCGTGATGGGCGCGTGACCGCGCCACTGGCTTGAACGACAGATCTATAATCGGATTTGGTCAGGGCTCCCCTTCCCGAACAACCATTACCCTTCATCCGCGAATGCCTGTCCGTTGGGCAGATTCGCTGGACGTATCACGTCACCATGCGCCTTGAACAGCGATCTCTCGGAAGTGAGATGCTAGTGAAAGGGGCAGAGTCACTGGAGGTTATCGAGTCCTACCCGGATGACAAGTACCTGCCGAGCTTTCTCGTGCGAGGCGAGGTGGAGGGCCGGGTGTTCCATGCGCAAATCGCCACGGACGTGGAGGCGCGAAATGTTCGAGTCGTCACAATGTATATTCCGGCCCCGGAGGAATGGGATTCGGGATGTCGAATAAGGAGGGTCCAGAAATGAGGTGCCGTGTGTGTGGCGGTCTACTGGAGCGCCGGGTAACGGATCTTCCGTTCAAGACCGGAGACTCCTCAATCGTCATTTTGAAGGCCCTGCCTGTGCTTCAATGCCGCCAATGCGGCGAGACGGAGTTGGAGCACGAGACCATGCTTCGCGTGGACCAGGTTCTCGCCGGAGTCGATACATCGTCGGAACTTGAAGTCATCCGCTTCGCCGCCTGAAGCCGATGCTCAGGTTGGCGAGAACGGCGCGTCTTTGGTGAGGCATGGCATGAATACTGGGGGACCTGAACTAATGGAAGCAGTTGCTCGGAGCGTGGCTGCGAGCGACGATGCCCTGGTTGTGGATCTTGCCGATGGCAGGACAATTACCGTGCCGCTGGCCTGGTTCCCGCGTCTGGCGCATGCGACACCGGCGGAGCGAGCCAATTGGCGTCTCATTGGCGGCGGTGTAGGGATCCATTGGACCGACTTGGACGAGGATATCAGCGTGGAAAGCCTATTGGCCGGCCGGAAGTCTGGCGAGACTCAAGAATCCCTTCGGCGCTGGCTCCAGGTGCGAATGGCCGGCTGACAAAGCGCTGCGCCGACGGACGAGGCTCCCGCGCCGATGACACGTTGAGATCACGTTGTTCCATGCGGTTTCGTCGGCCAACCGGTCCAAGGTCAGGTTCGCCGTTAGCCAGGGCGAGTACGAAACTCGAAAACAGGCCGTGCCAAATGAGCAGAGGTAGAATTAATTCATGGTGCGGCATGCAGCAGACGTATTAAGAGACGCGCTGAAAGCCTTGATCCGATCATCGACGATGGCGCGGAAGAAGCCTGACGCGAGGAGATCCGTCGCCGTCTTCAGCAGATCGACAGTGGAGCCATTCAGCTTCTGCCGTGGGAAAAGGTGCGCCGCCGCCTCCGGACTTGGCTGGAACGTTGACAAGCAGACCCGTTCGGCTTGCTCCGAAGATCTCCATACTTGAACGTTTTTCGCGAAACCGACACCGGCACAGAAATCATCGCTATAGCCCACGGACATCGCCGCCCCGGCTAGCAACGAATTGACCCGAACAACAGTAGACATAGTAGACATTACTCCAAGGCATGGTGAGGCGGGCAGTCCTGCCAGAGTCTTTTCGTCCATTTAGGGACAAGAAAAGCTGGCCTGGAGGCCGGCTCGCCGCCAAGACTGGCTGCCCCACGGAGCAGCATAGCCGCAGCCGACGTGAGGCTCTACAGCCCAAGCCGCATCCAAGGAGCTTCGGAACTAAACACGCAAGCCGCACAGTTTGATTCCAGGCATCGTGGACAACGTTAGGCTGCTTCAAGGCTTCTTTCGTCGCGCGGACGTTGCGCCGCGCGCGAACGGATCTGGAACTCGTTTCTCCTCTCTGAAGCGGGAGCGGATATCTTTTAGAAATTCAGAAGCCCGATAGGAGCGGCCTCTCTTATCACCGGAGGGAAGTAGCAACCCGGAGTCTACCAAGAGCTTCAGATCTTTGGTTGCCACTTGCACGGAGATCTCGGCGACATTTCGATATGCCGCATTCCGCACGCGCAGGCCGGATGCGGCATCGGAAAGCACAAGAATGCTTCGTTCGGGCAGCTTCCGCTTCTTCACTTCCACCTCAAGCGCGTCCCAGGTTTGCTGTACCTCTCGCGTCCTTCGCAATATCGTGGTCGCTTGCCGGAAATGGGCGGTCAGGCAAAATCTGATCCAGGGTCGGGTATCGCGCCGGGGATTCCAGGCGCCAGATCCAACCCTGAGTAGCACATCATAATACTCACGGGTGTTCCGGCCAAGATATTCCTCAATGCTTGAGAACTGAGGAGCCATGGTTCCCAGAACCAGAGATTGAAGGCAGCGCGCCATTCTTCCATTGCCGTCCGAGAACGGGTGAACCATCACAAAGTTCAGATGTCCCATGGCCGCACGCACCATGCTCGCCGTTGCACTGTCAGGCTGATTGAGGGCGGCGACCAATTCATCCATTAGGCCGGGAACACGTTCCGCATCTGGCGCTTTGTACACAACCTCTTTCTTGGCCTCATCCACAACCTGAATCGGTCCCGGACGCCACCGCCCGGGATGCTTGCTCAGATCGTACTCGATCATCATGAAATGCAGACTTCGTATTAAATCCGTGGAGTGTTTGAAATGAGGATCTTCGGCAAGCTGCAGCACGTATGTCATGGCCGAGCGGTATCCGACCACCGCCCTCCAATCCGCGCTCGCCGCGTCGAGGGGTTCGTCGCCCTCCACTGCGGCAATGGCATCTTCAACCGTGACGTTGAACCCCTCAATAGAATTCGACGCCATAATCGCACGGGCGAATAAGGCTCGACGGAGCAGGCCAGGCCATCGCTTGGGGGTTTGCACTGCGTATTTCAACGTCTGCTGCAGACTCTCGATGCTGGCAATCACCTCAAGCTCGAATTTATCGAGTTCTGGAGTCTCAAAGAGCATAGCGTTATCTTGTTTGCAACAGTATAGGACGAGGCGGCGTCATCCAAATTGCAATCCGCAACCGGGCTGTAGTACATTTCTCTATATTGAGAAAACGTACCGAAATAGAGATAACCGAACAGCGTCCAGACGCCGCCTCCGGGCCGATTGATCGCCGTATAGCGCGGCGGCTGGCCGGCTTGCGCGCCGAGCGAGGGTGGACTCTGGAGGCGCTGGCCGGCCGGACCGGAATCAGCCGGGCGTCTCTTTCGCGGCTGGAACGTTGTGAATTGAGCCCCACCGCGACCATGCTCAATCAGTTGTGCGCACAGTATGGATGGACGGCTTCACGCTTAATGGCCGAAGCGGAGAGCGGCCCGCCCACCGTGGTCCGCGCCGGCGAACAGGTCACCTGGCGGGACCCTGAAACAGGTTATGTCCGCCGTGTATTGTCGCCGCCGCACCCGAACCTGAAGGGCGAGCTGGTGGAAGTCTGGCTGCCGGCGGGTTCGTCAGTCTCCTATGACACGTCCCCGCTGCCGGGATTGGAACATCATCTTTGGATGCTCGACGGCGTGCTGTCTCTTGAAGTTGAGGGCGCCGGGTTCCGGCTCCAAAAGGGTGATTGCGTGCGCTACGTTCTCTCTGGCTCGTCACGCTTTGTGTGCGGCAGCAAGCGGCCGGCCCGGTATGTGATTTCAATCGTGCATCCATGATGGCTTCACTCGATCCAATTCGTATTGAGCGCTGGAACCCCGATCCAGCCCGCCTGAACGACGATCTCGACATGCTGGGCCGCGTCTTACACGCGTGTGTTCATGCCGGCGCCAGCGTCAGTTTCGTTTTGCCGTTCTCCCGCGACGACGCGAAGGCATTCTGGCAGGACCAGGTTCTGCCGGCCGTCAACGCCGGGAGCCGTTGCGTGCTCCTGGCTCGCCTGGCCGGGCAAATCGTCGGGACGGTGCAACTCGATCTGGCCACGCCTCCCAATCAGCCGCATCGGGCGGAAGTAAAGAAACTCCTGGTGCATCCCGATGCGAGGCGCCGTGGAATCGCGAGATCCCTGTTGGCCGCAGTCGAGAAGCAGGCGCGCGAGGCGCGCCGGACCCTACTGACGCTCGACACGGTTACGGGCGCTTCCGCCGAACCGCTGTATCTGTCGTTGGGCTATGTCGCGATCGGCGTGATCCCGCGCTACGCGCTCAGCTTTGATTCCAGCGAGCTTGAGGCCACCACCGTGATGTACAAGGAACTTTCCCCCGAATCGAGTCCACTGGCCTAGAAGTAGAGATTAGAGCATCTTCTTGCCCGCTTGCTCACGCGCGCGGTTCGGTATCGGCCCTGAGCAACCACCTCTTACCGAACCGCGACCGCCAGGGAGCGGGCTACAGCACGCAGCACTGGGGTTTCAGCGCATTTGCTGGCAACCCGCTCGTTTCACTCAATTCAGGCCCGGCGGAGGAATTCCACAGTTCCGGGTGCACTTGGGCGGAATCGTGAACTTGTCCTTGATTTTTTCGCGGAACGCCGGATACATCGTCTCGGCCCCGCCGAGCGCCGCTTCCCTCGGGATGTGATACAGCTTGGGCAACTCATCGAGCAAAGGATTCTTCCCTGGAAGATAGTGCGGAACCGTGCCCTCGGGCACCCCTTCATCGCCAGGGATGCACGGCGGTCCGCCGGAAGCCATGAGATTGGTGGTCTGCACGAAAGTCCGCGTGATGTAGTACGGCTCGGTCAAATAAATCGGGTCCTCGATCTCTGAGGCCAACGTCAACAGGTCTCCGTGCCGGATGAAATGCGTCGTCATCGTGGCCTGGGCGCTGGTCATTACGCCATTGCGGCGAAGGTACCCGGTCAGCATGTTGGTGGTGCGGGCGGTGAGGACGCTGCCGTCCCAGCTACCTGCGGTGAAGCCCTCCTGACTATGCGCGGCATTCTTGGACGGAGCCGGACGTCCGTCCATCCAAATCTTCATCGCCGCGCGATCTTCCCACGCCCCCACCACCCACGCGACGGTCTTGCCGGTCACGGAATCGGTTTCGTTCCAGATCTTGACGCCGAACGTTCCGATCATCATGTGCCACTGGGAGTAGAAGGCGCAAATGCGCTCCGGCATCGAGAGTTCCGATTGCGAAGCACTCAGGGCCTTGGCACGGCCGGATTCATTGAAGGGGATTCCCGTGAAGTCGCCGGGGTTCGGGCCGGCGCCGCGTTCCAGCGCATCTTCGTGATTCTTGGAAGCCCAGGATCCCGACAGATCGATCTGGGCCAGCGCCGGGAAGCCCAGGCTGAGCAACATCGCCGCAGTAAGGTTGATTTGAGTGCGTGTCATGATTGACTCCTCCCGCTTACCATTTCGCCGAGCACGCCGACGGACTCCATCCGGCGTCACTGTCCTGCTTCTTGAAATGCGACGTGATAATAAACGGTTCGCGCAGATACTGGGGATCGGTGACCACGCCGGTCACCACCAACATCACGTCGCCGTTATTCTCTTTGAGCACGTCGTAGTACTCGGTGAGCGCCGCATTTTCGCTATACGGAACACCGTTTTTCCGCAGATAGCCCGCCTTCAGGTGCGACGTCGTGACCTTCAGAGAACCCTTGCCCTGCGCGGCTTCCCACAGGGCCGCCGAATCTCCCTGGAGCGTGGCCGGACCCGCGGGAGCCTTCCAATTTCCGAAATGAAATACACGCGTCTGCGTTCCGGCGTCCGTGTCCAGGCGCATGGTCTGGTCGTCCTGCCAGGTGATGTGAAGATGTTCGGGAACTCGCAGCACGGCTGGCGCTCCGTAGGCCTTGCAGCGGTCTCCGGACGCATCATCCTTCGCCGGATCCCAAGCGTCGGCGACCTTGCGCGCCTCCGCCGTCATCGGAACGCCATTGTAATCGCCCGGCGGGGGCATCACCATGCGGAAGCGCCAGTCTTCGTTCACCACCGATACCCAATAACCGGTGAGATCGATCGGCGCCGCGGCCTTCGGACTCTGCGGCGGCCCGCCGCCGCGTTGGGCCAGAACGGGAATCGCCATCGAAAGCGTTACCAGGAAAATTCGATTTAGACTCATGCTCTACTTCTTCCTCGACATCAGGCTGTTATAAATGGATTCGATGAACGCGCTACTGGAGCCCGGTTGCGTTCCGTACTCCGTATCGTAGGGCTTGGTCGGAGACGCCTCTTTGATCTGGCCCAGGGTCTTCCCCTGCTTGATCAGATCCGCGATCACATCGCGGACCACCACCACCATATCGCGGTAGTTGACGACATCCAGTTGCTCGCAGAGCCGCCCGTGACCGGGCATCACGTACGTTCCGACTCCCTCGTAAATGAACGGCCCGGGAGGAACCGCGAGTGCGATCAACCGGTTCAGCGCGTCGATCTCGCCCTGGATGCTGCCTCCCTTGGCAACGTCGATCACCGGAAAGCGGGTGATGTCCAGAATGTCTCCGGCCGCCACCACATCGGATCGCCGGAAAAATACGAAGCTATCGGCATCGCTGTGAGCCGCCGGCTGGTGGAGGACTTCGATCGCCTCATCGTTCACGCGCACGGCTTTTCTCTC
The DNA here is from genome assembly GCA_041484155.1 of Bryobacteraceae bacterium. Classification (GTDB taxonomy): domain Bacteria; phylum Acidobacteriota; class Terriglobia; order Bryobacterales; family Bryobacteraceae; genus Palsa-187. The sequence goes on along the minus strand of JBGPHB010000072.1, from coordinate 148 downwards.
CGTGTAGAACGCTTCCGTGGGCCAGGTGTCGGTGGGGTACGAAGACGTTTTGCCGGTCGGCGCGCTCATCCGCTTTAGTATGCTGTTGTGCGCCAGAATGGACGCTCCGCCGCCGTTGGTCATCGCCTTCAGCGTTTCGGTGTTGCCG
>JBGPHB010000071.1:0-10019 GCA_041484155.1 Bryobacteraceae bacterium | reverse complement strand
CGCGCCGTTTACGAGATCTGGGACCTACATTTACCCGCACGACGGCCTACAGCCAACCTATGTGAGTCAGTGGAACCTTGTGGTCCAACGGCAATTGGGGAAGGACTGGCTGCTATCCGCCAGTTATATTGGCAGTGAAAGCACCCACCTGTGGAGTTCCTTCCAGGTAAATCCGGCCGTTTTAATTTACGGACAATGCGGGGTCGGGCAGTATGGCCTCACAGCTCCCGGCCCCTGCTCCCCGGCAGGCAATGCAAACTCGGCGTACCGGCGTGCATTTACGATCGCAGGGTATCCTCAAAACGACCGCTACGGATTCGTTGAATCGCTGGACTCCGGCGGGACGGGCAGCTACAACGGCTTGGTCCTGGCTGCCACGAAGCGTTTGAGCAAGGGCCTTCTGATCAACACCAACTACACCTGGTCGCACTGCATCAGCGATCTGTCTATCGGCAACAGCACCGGCAATGCGGGAGGGGGCCGGCTCAAGCCCAATGACCGGAGATACGACCGGAGCAACTGCCAGTCCAACGAAATCGGCGGAACATTTTCCTCCGATCGCAGGCATATCTTCAATTCGAGCCTGGTGTATGAAATTCCGAAGTTCTCCGACCGCCGGGTCAGCCTGTTCGCCTCCGGCTGGAAGTTCGCGGAGATTTTCCACGCCACATCGGCGTATTGGGTCTCGGCTGGCCTGACCACCGACCAATCGCTCACCACCGCCGCCGCCGGCATCCAGCGGCCGGTCCAGGTGTTGGCAGACCCAATTTGCCCCAACCCTGGTGCGGCGCCGAGTTGCTGGATTAATCCGGCTGCCTTCGCCATCCCCGCGTTGGGCACGCTCGCCGGTACGGGCCGGATGAACATTCCGGGTCCGGCGTCGTGGGGATTCGATACGGCGATCTCCCGGGAGTTCCGCATCCGTGAGGCGGGAACCTTCGAGATTCGCGGCGAAGCCTTTAACGTGACCAACAGTCTGCGCCCGGGCATCTCGCCGCCCAGCCTGCTGGCAGGCGCCTCGGGAATCAACCTTACGCTCGGTTCGCCGACCTTCGGCCAAGTCACCAGCGCGCTCGACCCGCGCATTGTGCAGCTTGCGGCGAAGTTTACTTTCTAGCGTAGAGGCATGATCGACCGTCGGGATTTCCTGGCCGCGCTGTGCGCCAGCGCTCTGCGGGGCCAGGCTCCGGCCCGCGTGATCGATTGCCACCACCATTTCGTATCGCCCGCGTTTCTGAGGACGATCGCGCCGAGAGAAGGCAAGAAGGTTGCGGGATTCACCAGCTTCTTCCCGCAAGGCCTCTGGAAAGACTATTCGCCCGCGAAAGACGTCGAGCTGATGGATCGGGACGGCGTCGCGACTTCATTGATCTCGCTGACCGCTCCGGGAGTTTGGTTCGGGGACGCGGAAGAGGCGCGGCGTCTGGCCCGGGAGCTGAACGAGTACGGAGCGAAGATGGCGTCCGATTTCAAGGGTCGCTACGGTTTGTTCGCCGTGCTTCCCCTCCCCAACATCGACGACAGCCTCAAGGAGATCGAGTACGCCTTCGACACCCTGAAGTGCGATGGCGTGGGATTGCTGACCAGCTACGGCAACCATTGGCTGGGCGATCCGATGCTCCAGCCGGTCTTCGACGAACTGAACCGCCGCAAGGCGGTAGTCTACACCCATCCGATCGACGCGCCCTGCTGTCAGGACTTGATGCCGGGCGCGAATCCGACAGTCTTGGAATACCCTACCGACACCGCCCGGACGATCCTAAGCCTGCTCTCGACCAACGCGGCTGCCCGTTACGCGGACACCCGCTTCATCTTTTCCCATGCCGGTGGAACCATGCCGGCTGTGTTCTCGCGTTTCGGGGTCGGGGCCCCCGATACGGTCAACGGCATTCTCGCCCGCCCCGCCGAGCCGAATTCGCGGCTGTTTCACATGAGACGGTTTTACTACGACACCGCGCAATCGACGAACACCGCCCAGATGCAGGCGCTAAAGACCATCGTGGGCTCGTCGCAAATCCTGTTCGGGACGGACTACCCGTTCGGCGCGAACGCCGCGAAACAACTGCAAGGCTTGCAAACGTGCGGCTTCAGCGCCGAGGAACTCCGCGGCATCCTTCGCGAGAATACGATCAGGATTCTGCCCAAGTACAACGCTGGTTGACGCCAACGCAACAAGCTATTTATCAGTCAAGCCTTGCTGCGCACGCTGCAACTGTTCTCGCAGTTGTTCTCCGAGCCGTTTGGCGCTATCCGTTCTTTGGATCGGACGTTCCGGCTCGGTTCGGCCGGAAGGCGCTTGCGGGACGATTCGGTAGGCCTTAACACCTTGTCCAAATGTCTCGATCTTCTCAATACTTACCTTCATGCTGAATCCTCGATTCCAGTGTAGCTCTACTTCAGCCCGGCTGCGAATAAAAGCCTGGTCAGAGGCTCTCGATGCATGGCGCCCGCTAGTTCCATGAAGTCTTGTTTCTTGAGAGCCCGCATGAAGTCCGCATGCGGAGCCGACGACGTCCCAAGGTTCAACACCGCCAGCGGAAAACCGGACACCGGATCCAACAGTGGAACGGAAAGCAGAAAGACATGGTCGGGACCGTCCTCCAGCTTTCGGTAGGTGTTGGCCTTAGGATTGTTTTGTGCCAGGTACTTGTCGAACAACCTCAGGGTTCCGGTCTTGTAGGCGCGGCCGGCATTGCCTTCCCCGATCGCCAATCGGAAATCGCGAAACACCCCGGGGTAATTCGTCTGGCGATTCCAGAAAACCAGACGCAGCTTGAGCGGCGCGGCGGAGTTACGATCGCAGACCATCACGCTCAGATCCGTCGTCTCATCGAGGATGGAAACGCTGGTTGCCGCCGATATAGCCGCGGAGATGCGCTGTTCTAACGCGCTATACATGTCCTGGAATGCCTCGATGATCGCGTTCAGGGGCCCGGGATCCGCCGAGGAAACAAGTGCTAAGTAAACCTGCTCGAACCGGTTGCGCCGGGCATATGCGGCATTCCACTCCTCCGTCGTCTGGGAAGCTGGCGGTATCTCCCAACTAAGGTGGTACCGGTAGTTTGGCGGAGGCAGAGACAACTTCGCCCGCAGGTGGTTGCCATCGGCTTGCACCACCTGAGAGAACTCGTGAGTGAGGCGCTGGTGGACCACATCCGGACGCTCCAGCGGTTCCAGCACTTCCAACCGTGCGTTCCGAAAGCGAAAGCGATCCGGGAAATCCGCCTCGAAGTGAAGCTCTTCCACCGGGTCCGTAAGCAGCAGTTCCATGTAGTCTCGTTCGGTGTCGTGCAGTCCCCGCTCGGCCGCTTCGCGACGGTCCATCGCGTAAGCATTCAAGTCGTAGTTCTCAACCTCGACGTGCGCGGCGGTCTGATCGGTCGGTTGCTGAGTGAAGGTGACGCAGGTCCGATCCTTGCCGTTCACTTTTCGTTGATCGAGTTTCCCGCCCAACTCCACGGGTGAGATCTCCACCGGCCGGTATGGCTGTACCTCCCCGGTTTCGACATCATTTTCGGGCAAGGGAACCTCATACGTGTCCGCGCTTCGATTGAATACCAGACCCTCCAGAATCAGTTCATTTCTGCCATCGCCCTCCTCATCCGCCTGGACGCGCCAGGTGAGCCGCCGGACGCGATAGGGCTGTCGAAATTCGAACTGGATCAACCGGCTCACTCCTTCTTCGGCCCGGGAAGGTTTCGCCTCGTCAAAGTGCTCGCCGCCAGGCTGCTTGAAGAACTGCCGGATTTGGCGGACTCCGCTCGCCGCGATATCGATCAAGTTGAGGTTGTGGCCTCGCGGATCGTAGTCGCTTTTCTTCATGGCAGCTCCAGCGCCGACGACTTCGAGGAAGAACGGCTCGCCGGAAGTCCCGCCCACACGAAGGTGGGACCAAGTGGCGCGGTGCTTGTGGCCATGCAGGATCAGGTCGATTCGATTCTCCGCGACAAACCGCAACAGGCGATCGACTCTGCGTGTTTGAAGAAGCCAATCTCCACCGTGGAACGGTACCGGGAGGGGATGATGATGCATCAGGAGAATCTTGGTAGAGGTCCGGATTTGCGCGGCCTCCGGGTGGCGTTCCATGTTGCGCTTTAGCCGGTTCAACCGCGAGCGAAGCGCCTTTCCTTCCGCTGAAAACCGCGCCGCCCAAGGATTGGTGTCCAGCGTCAGAAAGGTAATCCGGGCCTTGGCATCGAGATAGACACCGGGCCGGTACCATTCGCCAAACACATGGCTAAACGCCTTCCTCGCGGGCCAGCACCAACCCGTGAGTCCGAAAACCAGTACATCGTGATTGCCGGGCAGCACCAGAATGGTGAGTCTGCCCTCCAGCTTTTGGTTGACCTCGCTGAGCCAACCTTGTGCAGCGATCCAACGACCCTTCTTGAACAGCCACCACATCGACGGGTGGTTGGCCAAATCGCCGGTGACGATCAGCAGGTTTGGCTGTTTCTGGACGATTGCGTCCTGAAGCACCTGCGCCACAGTTTCGTCCCGGCTCGGGAAGTGAAGATCCGAGATGTGAACGATTCGGGTGACCATGACCAGGGGTACCGGGCCACGCCGCCAGACGAGTAGCGGCCGCCTAGAAGCTCATGCGGTCTTTGACGGCCTGGAGTTTCAGGCCGTCCACGCCGTAGATCACCAGCATATCGCCCCATTCCCGGAAGTCGCCATGCCGCTGGCGGTATTGGACTACCGCTTCCGCTTCTGCCGGAGTCAGATTGAGACGAGTCTCGATGTCCTTAGCTGTCGCCTTATTCACGTTGACTTTGCCGGCATCCTCCACCTTGGGGTAGTTGGTGGCGAGATACTTCTGCACTGTTTCGAGCTCGTCCTTCGTGGCCGACCTTACACGCGTGCCCATTCGGACGACGATGGCTTGCCATTCCTCGTTGGTGTGCTGGTATTTCGTGAAATGATCCGGCATGTGGCAGGCCGTGCACTCCCGCAGGATGATTTCCTTGCCGGCGCCTTCGGGCATAACCTTCGCGGCAACCTTTGGCGGAGCCGCCGCTTCCTCTTGACCGAAGTTCTTAACCAGATAATTCACAATCGCCGTGAACTCTTCTTTCGTGGCCGTCGCTCCCTTGGCGGCCATACTGTCGATGGTAGTTTGCCAAGCCGCCTTGGTGAGCTTCAGCTCGGTTGCCTGCTCCAGTCCATGGCATTCACTGCACACCCTCGCGAAGGTGTCCTTCCCGGTGCCGTCCGGCAAGTTCTGCGCCATCGCCAGACCGGAGAACGCCAAACACGTCCACAAGCGTCGGTGAATCATGTTCGCCTCAATTCTTCGCAGTCGTGCTGGCCATCAAACGGCGAATCAGCTCCCCCGTGCTCGGGTGAATGCTGCCGCCTGTATTGGCCACGCCGCCGATGCCCATCGCGATGTCGAGCGGAGTCCGCCCCGCCTTGTTCTTTAGGTCCATCTTGGCGCCGTGATCCGCCAGGAACTGAATGATCTGGTCCGCTCCCCTGGCTGCCGCGCCATGCATGGCCGTATCGCCCCGGTCGTTGGCAGCGTTGACGTCGGCGCCCTTGTCCACGCACAGCTTCAAGGCCTCGATGAATTCCGCCTCGGGCCGGTCCTCGCCGCCGGAGAATCTGGCTCCTTGCCCAGTCGCCGCCGCGGCCAGGGGAGTGGTGTGGTCGGTGGTGGGCTTGTTGGCATCCGCGCCCTTTTCAAGCAGGAGGCGCATCACGGCGAGGTCCGCGGACCTCGCGGCCCTGTAAAACGGTGTTGCTCCGGCCGGCACGTTTACCGGGCCCTGCGTTTGCCGGGCCGGGAGCTTGGTCTTGAGAACACTATTCGGATCCGCTCCCCGGGCGAGCAGCAACTTGATGAAAGCCAATTCGTCCAGCTTGTCGGTCACCGGTTTCCGCGGACGATTGCCGAAATAATCCAGATTGTGCATCTCTACGGCAACGTACAATGCACCGTCGAGCTTGGCGCCCTTCTCGGCCAGAAGCGCCGCCAGATCGTAGTGATCGTTATAGATCGCCTCGATCAGGGGCGACAACCCAAAGTCCGGCTCGGTGAGATTCATGTCGGCGCCCGCGGCAATCAGCGCCTGAGCGGCTTCGACCGACCCTTGCCGGGCGGCGAAGAGAAGGGCGGTGAATCCACCCTTGGAGTAAATCGACTGGGTTCCTCCGGAGGCCACCTTCCGGAAGTTGAAGTCGTAGATCGTGGACCGGGCATTGAGATCCGCTCCCGCATCGATCAGCGCCTTGGCGACGTCGGCGTGGTTCTCCGTCGCGGCCCACATCAAGGCTGTCTCGCCGCGGTAGGACTCTTTGGCGTTCACGTTGGCGCCGCGGGCCAGCAGCGCCTTGACGCCATTGACTCTGCCGGTGCGTGATGCGTTCATCAAGGGAGTTTCACCCTCGCCAATGACGGTGTTGGCATCCGCGCCCGCCTTCAAGAGCGCTTCGATCATTTCGCCATTGCCTGCGTTGCATGCTTCGGCAAGCGCGGTGATCTGATAGTGGTTGGCGGTCTTCACGTTCGCACCCGCCGCGATCAGCAGGTTCACCGCCTCCAGATCGTTCTGGTGCGCCGCCCAGATCAGCGCCGTCATGCCCTCGAGATCGGCGGCGTTCACGTCGGCGTGCTGCTTCAGCAACGAACGCAGCGCCGGCGCGTCCTGATTCTTGGCCGCGTCGATCAGGGTGGTGGCGGCAAAGCCGCTGACGGACAAAATCACCGCTACGCAGAGATTGCGAACGCGCATAGTGCCTCCCTTAAAGCTCAATCCTGCCCGAACTGTCGCCGAGATGATCCGTCGGTATGCCCGCCTTGTCCAGCATACTCACCAGCACGTTCGACAACGGCGTCATCAGCGGAGCCTTGACGTGCCGATTGCCCTTGAGCCGGCCCGCGGCGCCGCCCGCGATCAGGGCCGGCAAGATGTCGTGACTGTGGACATTTCCGTTGCTCATGCCGCTGCCGTACAGGATCATGGCGTTGTCCAGCATGTTGCCGTCCCCGTCGGGGGTCTTCTTCAACTTCGTCAGGAAGTCGGCAAACAACGAGATGTGATAGGTGTTGATCTTGGCGTGCTTCTCGATCTGCTCCGGCACATTTTGATGGTGCGACACCGGATGGTGCCCCTCCGAGACCCCAACCTGCGGATAGGTGCGCGTGCTGAGTTCGCGGGCCATCATGAATGACGCGACCCGGGTGATGTTTCCCTGGAAAGCCAGAGCCCACAAATCGAACATCAATTTGGCGTGTTCCTCAAACGAATCCGGCACGCCGATGGGCGCATCCGGCGCCTCCAGGTGAGACTCGCTGGTTTGTTTCGAAGCCCTCTGAATCCGCCGCTCGATCTCGCGAACGTTTTCCAGATAATCGTTGAGCCGCGACTTGTCGCGCGCATCCAGCCCCTTGGCGAGATCGTTCACGCTCTGGGTGACGCCATCGAGCAGGCTGAGATTGTCCTTCAGGCGGGCTGCCCGCTGTTCCGCGGTGGCGCCATCGCCGCCGAACATGCGCTCGAACAACACCCGGGGGTTGAGTTCCATCGGGTTCGGCGTGGTCGGCGTCCGCCAGGAGATGGTGTTCATGTAGGCGCAGGCGTAGTCGCCGCCGCAGCTACCCAGTTCCGTGGCGTGGTCCTCGGTGGCAATCTCCAGCGATGGGAAAGTAGTGTCCTGGCCGATCCGGGCCGCAATCATCTGGTCAATGGTCGTACCCCCGCGAATTTCAGTGCCGTGTGCGGGTCTCACGCCGTTCAGCCACATCGAGTTGCTTATCGCGTGGCCGTTCTCCGCATTGAGCGCGCATCCCGACACAATCGTAATTCGATCCCGCAGAGGCTCCAGAGGCTTCAGAATCCGCGAGAATTGGAAACCCGCGTTCTCCCCGACCGGCGTCCATTGCGCCATGATCGCCCCGTGGGGAACGTAAACGAACCCGGCACGCAGCGTCGGTTTGGCGGCCGTCTTGGCCAAGGGGGTCTGAGCCGGAACCATCGAGTCCAGCAGCGGCAGGGCGACCGTGACGCCGATGCCCTTCAAGAACGTCCGCCGGGGCAGGTGCTTCTTTGAGAGAAACATAATGACGACTCCTTATTTACTCGCTAGTTCTCGTGCTTCGGTTCTCTTCACCTTCATCTGAAACGGCGGGCTCTTCACAATACCGAGTACGATCGTCGAAAAATGATAGTCCTTCTTGGCGGACTCCTTGGCGACCGCGCGAACCACGGGCATGTCGTAGTACTCGGTTCCGCGGCCCAACGCGTAGGTGAGAAGCATCTCCGTCATGGTCCGGACGAACTGTTCCGGGCGGGCCGAAATCGCGTGCAGCAGAGACGCCGGGCCGTCGATCTGGGTGCCGTCGGCGAGCGTTCCGGACGCGTCGATCGCGCTGCCGCCGTCGGCGGTTCGCCAGTGTCCGATGGCGTCGAAATTCTCCAGCGAAAAGCCGACTGGATCCATCATCTTATGGCAGCTTGCACAAGCCGGATTCGTCCGATGCTGCTCCATCCTCTCACGCATCGTGCCGACTGCGATCTCTTTCAAAGCGGGCACATTCGGTGGAGGCGCGGGCGGCGGAGTGCCCAGGATATTCGTCAGAATCCATTTGCCGCGCAGCACCGGTGAAGTCCGGTTTGCATACGACGATACCGTGAGCACGCTGCCCTGACCCAGCAGGCCGCGTCGAGCGGGATCGCTGATGGTCACCCGGCGGAACTGGTTCCCGTAAACGTTCGGAATACCGTAGTGCTTGGCCAGACGTTCGTTGACGTAGGTGTAATCGGCATTCACGAAGTCCACTACGCTCCGATCCTCGTGAATGATTCTCCCGGCGAAGAGCTCGGTCTCTTTCAAGAAAGCCTGCCGGAGGTTGTCGTCAAAATCGGGGAACACCTGCGGATCAGGGACGATGCCTTGCAGGTTTCGCAAGTACAGCCACTGTCCCAGGAAATTGGTCAACAGCGCGTCGGAGCGCCGGTCCGCCAGCATGCGCTTCACCTGCTGTTCCAGTACCACGGGATCCTTCAGCTTTCCCCGAGTCGCCAGCGTGATCAGCTCGTCGTCAGGAACGCTGCTCCACAAGAAGAAGGACAAGCGGGAAGCCAGATCGAGATCGCTGACACGATAAGCGACGCCCGGCGTCGCGTTGACGGGATCGGTTTCAGAGCGGAACAGGAATTGCGGGTTCACAAGGATAAACGCGAGCGCGGTCTCGATGCCGGAATCGAATGTGCCACCGTTGTTTTGCCCGCGCTGATAATACGTGAGGAGGCGTTCCATCTCCACGTCAGTGGTGGGCCGGCGGTACGCCCGGCGCGCCAGGGTCGATAGAATTTTTCTGGCGCACGGCACGGCATCGGTTTCCGCGGCCGGGCGGCAGAGGAAGACCTGGCGGCGGCTGGGCGTGTCTCCGGGGCCGGTGGCCTTGAGCGGGCCGGATATAGAAAGATAGTCGATTTCGGGGATCCCCGAAGTGTTGATCGGATCCAGCTTTTCGCGCAAATAAGGTTGCAGCAGCTCGACCGACGGGCCGGACGATTTGTGGAGGAACGCAATTCCCACCGCGTGCGGTCCGGCTTTGACCGGAATCTGCATCTCGACGCGCTTGGAAAGCTGTTCGGCCGACGCCGTCGGGTTGGTGTTTCCGAAGTCGGCGTCCTGCTGGCCGCCGATCGTGGTCAACTTGATCCTGGAGCCATCCAAAGTGATTTCCACCTGGCTGGGCAATTCCAGGCCGCGCACGGTGTTGACCGTGTTTCCCCAGAATCTGACTTTGAAACGATACTCGGCGTCGAGCGGAAAATTGTAGTGCACCAGAAGCCCGCCGCGAGTTCCCACCGGCAGACCCTCCACGTGGCGATCCTGCGAAGTATCGGGGCGAATGCGGAAGGTTTGCGTGGTCGGGGTGATCTTCGGATCGCCAACCGCCGTGCCGCTGATCTTCCATGCAGCGTTAAGATACCGCTCGAGCAACACCGGGGACACGGTCAAAGCGTCGGCGATATTGTCGAAACCGAAATTGGCATCATCGGGCG